>JAGPJJ010000052.1:9700-10984 GCA_018054505.1 Prevotella sp. | reverse complement strand
CTGCTCTGTGCTTGATGACAAAACTACCGAACCCACGCAGGTATACATTTTCTTTTTTTTCAAGTAAACTGGTTTTGATAGTCTCCATGAAACCTTCAACAACAGCTGTTACATCTTTCTTCTGTACGCCTGTTGCTAAAGTGATTTCGTTAATGATATCCGATTTCGTCATTTGTATATCTGTATTTATTGTTATTTTGTTGTATATTTTTGTACACTTTACCTTTTCAGGTTTGCAAATATACATGTTTTTCGTTTCATATAAAAATTTATTTCTACTTTTTTGCGAAATCTTACACTCTTTTTTTTCAGAAGTGATTAATTTTCATACATTTAGCCACTTACGATATGTTAAAAGTATATTGAATATTTCTTTGCAGCATAGAATATATGTAAACATTTACGAAAGTAAGAAATTCATCATCCACATATTGACTTATAAATGCAAGTTTCGCATCGGCTTTTATCATCTGTAGGCAGAAAAGGCTTTGATGAATCAAAAATATCTTCTGTCAGTTGCTTTAATCCAGTTACAAACTCGTCTTTATATTGGGCAATATCAAGAATCTTCTCTTTATTTAAAAGTAAGGTTGGATCGTAGTCCTTTGAAAGACTATGCTGAATGAAGAGCAGGGCAGGACTTACTCTGAGATCTTCTGGATTCAACTTGCTATCATTTCGTATAATCAGGGCATACAGCATTGACTGCAAGAAATAGTTTGTGTGATTATTGATTTTGGAAGGATCAAAAATCTCATTGACTGAGTTTACGATGGCTCTGTTGTTGCTACCAGTTTTATAATCAATGATTCTTATTCTGCTGTTTCCTGCATCTTCAATTTCATCTATTCTATCTATGTTTCCATAGAGCTGTATCGTCTTTTGCTCACTGTCTGCATCTACAGTTAGATCCATATAAACTTTCTTTTCCAATCCTAAAATTCTGAAAGGTGCTAACTTTATGTCAATCGTGATCATCTGTTTAAGATAATCAAGAAGCACTTGACGGTTGATGATTTGAAGTCCGTTGTAATCTATTTTTGAGTTTTGAGGAATATTGAATAGTTCTTCCTTGAATGCAGCATCAATAATACGATTTAGTTGTGAATCATTCTTGATATCATCTTCCAAATCGCTTTGATGAACAGTTGCACCGTTCATATACTTTTGATAAAACAATTCAGCAGCTTTATGGAATATATTACCGAATATACGATTGTCTATTTCATCATCTTCATTATCAGGTTGTTTTATGCCGGCAATGTATCTGTAATAGTATTGCAG
>JAGPJJ010000052.1:5803-9600 GCA_018054505.1 Prevotella sp. | reverse complement strand
AGCGTGTACATTCTGAATAATGATTCTTGCATTAAAGGATCAGATTCATTTTCTCTTGAAAAATTATTGCCAACAAACTGTAATACATCAGTCAACCATGTGTTGAGAGAAAGAATATTCAGATTATCTTCTTTGAAGATCAATGTAAGTCCTTCATCTTGTGACAAATCCTTGGATGACTGATAGAACGTGCGTAGTTTCTTATAATCATCAAGTATTGACTGTGCTTTGTCGGATACAAATTTAAAATAGGGATGGCGTAGTAACGTCTCGCACCACTTCATTCTGTATTTTTCAATGTCAGAGCGATAGCCCATCGTTCTAAGCGAAATGAGCATCTTTACAAAAGACGATACAGGAGACTGCTGCAAAGGATAGCCTGTTGTGATATTCACATTCTCAACTTCAGAAGGTATGCAATGTATAACAGTCTGTAATAGTTTTTCATCGGCTAAAACAATAGCCGTGAGTTTGCCATCCTTATATCTGTCATTATCGGTCAACCATTTTGAAATATATCTAGCTTGTATATTTTCTGTTGTAGTACTGAGATATGTAATGTCTTTCTTATCTTCCAAGTTGTTGTATATCTCATGATTAGAGATATCAAGTTCGTTAGGGAAGTATTTTAGATATTGCTTGATGTATGTTCCGGCTTCGTGACCTACTATTCCACGTGATTTCATGAAATAATCATCAAAATCCCAGTAGAATTTAGCACGGCCTAACTTCAACAGTCGGCTACACATCTCTTGTTCTACTTTCTGCATCATGTTGAAACCAACAAATAGATAGTTATCATATTTAAAGTCTAGGTCTTTTGTTTCAACAACTTCGCGATATAGAGCACCTTCATAAGCAATGTTTTGCAATGCTAGACGGCTTTTGTATTTGTCATAGATGTTGCCAAAGTTGCTCCACAATGTGAGGAACTTGCGCTTGATTTCTGAGTTTTGATCTTCGCTAAAGTTACTAAAGAATCGTTTAAGCATATCTTTCTGTGAATCTGATAGATATGATATATCATCAAACTCATGAATATCCTTGAGGTTGGCAAATACTTTTTCAGGATCTGCCATATTCTTATCAATGTCATCAAAGTCGGCTAACATCAGTTGTCCCCAACCGTAAAACAAATCAAGTGATTCATCAATACCAGTACACTCATTATATGTTTTGTGTAAATCGCATATCAGCTTTATTTGTTCGCCTACAGTCTTATCAGAGTGGTTGCGAAACAAATCACTAATAGTGATGTAGGTAGGGCTCCAAATAGGTTTATCGACTAATCGTGCAAGCTCTTCGTTAAGGAAGAGAGCTGCACGTTTATTAGGAAACACAACAGCTATTCGAGATAGGTTGGTTCCATATTTCTTTATAATGTCTTCTGCAACGAAGTGTAAAAATGATTTCATTTTATTTCAATTATATTTTTAGAGTAAACATACCACAAATAACCATGAACATCAGTATATCCCATATCATTGAGAAGCTGCATATATTCCTTAACTTGTGATTTATGTTCCTCTTTAGGTGCGGCGAATTTAAAGTCAACAACAATCATTTGCTTGCCATCTGTCATCACTCTATCTGGTCGTTTTACTTCAACTTTGTTGGTTTCTGGATTTACTTTCAGGATAGAACATTCGTTGAACACTTGCCATTTATCAGAAAACCAATCTTTAACAATCTTGATATTAAAACTGTCACGAAGCATCTTCTGCAACTTTTCGGCAGTGATATTATTGTCATAAACAATGCCTTCCTCTTCCAGTTTTCTTAAAGAGTAGTCTATATCTTCTTCAGTTTGTATTTCTGAGAGGATAGAGTGCATGACATTGCCCACATTTATAAATGCTTTTTTCTGTATGGTTTGTTCGTCTTCAATGCCAGATTTTATAAATTCATCACTCTTATTACTTTGTCTGAACTTGACGTTATTCTCATAGTTTCGGATGCTTAAAGTCTCGTTATGAGAAATCGCCTTGAATATATTTCCATCATCAGCTTTCTCCTTTGTAGACATGTCTTGTGGCAATCTTCCAAATTCAAATTCGATAGGTTGGTCATAATCTGTATAATCGCCTAAGATACTAGCCCCAAGCTTATCACTAATAGCATTAATACACTCTTCAATGATCGCTGATCTTGTTGAGCCATTCTTATCACGCTTGCCATATATATATAATCCAGTTTCAGCTCTTGTAAATGCGACATAGAGCAGGTTAAGATTATCTACCATGTTTTGCAGATGCTCGTGAGTGTAGTCATCTTCATAGATTGACCCAATCATTTGTTTCTTGCTGAAATCAATAGGAACAACAGGTAGTTCGTTATAAGGCGAAACTTTTGGTTGGCACCATATAACGTTGTTTTTCTCAAGTTTCCAATCACAGAATGGTATAATAACGAATTTAAATTCCAATCCCTTACTCTTATGGATTGTAATCAATCTAATACCATTCTCATCACTACTTTGGATAGAGCTGTTGTGAATATTATCATCCCATTTGGTTAAAAAATCTCTTAAATCAGGTATACCGTCTTGTATATACTCGCTGATTTTGTCGTAGAATGCACAGATATAGGCGTTCTGACTATCAAGAATACTCAAATCAAAAATAGAGAACAAGGCTTCAGCTAATTCCATTAAAGGCAATCCTAAGAGTTCATCTTTCTTATCAAGGAAAGATTTTGGCAGAAGGGTTTCAGAATATTCTGACTCAAGGAATATATGATTGTCATTGAGTTCGTTGTTCTTAATAGACTTGACGTAGATTTTTACCAATGAAGCAAGTGCAATCTCATCGTCTGGCATCGCTAACACTTTCATGGCATATACCATGATGTTAACGGCCTGAGAAGCATCTAAATGAAAAGCTTCATCAGAAACCAATTGTACCTCTGGCATATTCTTCATGAAATAGTCACCAACAAGTCTTATCAGTGGATTGGTTCTAACTAGAATAGCTATATCCTTATCGGCTGCACCCAAAGATTTAAGCTCTCTTACTTTCTCTAATGTCTCAGAGAGCATATTTTCCATATAGTCATCGTCGGGCAATAACTTGATTTCAACATTGCCGATATCTTCCTTTATTTTGCTTTCTGGAATTTGTTGCTCTACATCAGCATAAGCTTTCTTCATCTGTTCGGCTTCTTGACCACAGATTTCAGAAAGTTCATGATATTCTATTTCACTGGCATGCTTGAAAAATTCGTTGTTAAACCATACAACATTCTTTGATGAACGGTAGTTGGTGGCCAGAGTGCACTCTGAAATCTGCCCCTCATTGAATTGCTTATCAATATCATTAAGAAGTCTCCAATCGCCAGAACGCCATCGATAAATGCTCTGTTTGACATCGCCAACAATCAGATTCTTACCCTCACGACTCATGGTTTCTTTTAATAATACCTTAAAGTTTTCCCATTGAACGGTGCTGGTATCCTGAAACTCATCAATCATTATATTTTCAAGTTGCGTGCCTATCTTCTCAAAGATAAATGGAGAGTCGGAATCTTCAATCATAGAACTCAACAAGGTCTGTGTATTGCTGAGCATGAAGCGATTTACCTCATTGTTTAACTCAGTTACTTTATCGCCAATACAGCCCAATAGACGCAACTGGCTGAGATGGCGCAGTGTAAGGTCTGCACTCTTATATAATTTAGCTTGCTTGATTCTGGTGTTCTCTGCATTATTAAGCATTTGCATCAAAGTATCACAGACCAAATCATAGATGGGTTCACCAGGTCGAGCAAGTTTTTTAACGACCCATTTCTCTGGTGTGGAA
>JAGPJJ010000052.1:0-5703 GCA_018054505.1 Prevotella sp. | reverse complement strand
TATTCCAAAGCTAAAGTGAATGTCTTTCCTGAGCCGGCACTGGCTCTATATACAGTTAAATTTTTCATTACCAATGTCTAAATAGTTCAAAACCAAATTTACATCCAAACTCTTTGATGACTCCACTGTCATTGCTCATAAATATTCCCATAGAAAAGAGTCGGGTAGTGAATCCATATCCCAATTCCACGTAAGGTTTACAATCTTGCGAACCAAGAATACTAGCGTAGACTCGCTCCATTTCTATAAAATGTCCAACAAAAGGGATGCGTGCGCCAAACAGTAACTGATTTTCGTAGGTTATGTTAGCGCGTGTATACCATTTGGAATCATGATATTTATTAGAGTTTAGAAGTTCAAATTCTCCACTCCAGTCATCATTCCATCCACCAGGAATGTGATTCTCTCTGAAGTTGCTATAATCAAGAAAATATGTATGTTCGCCTTTCAGGGTATAGAAGCCGCTACCAACTCTCATCTGCAAACATTCAAGTCGCCTTAACTTTAATTTCCATTGTGCATCACATTCCACTTTCTCATAATTGATGTTTCCACCAAGAAATCCTTTGATACCGCGTTCATAGTCTGCAATGATGCATGGACCATTCCACCCAATGGGACGATATTGAAGTTGGAGAAGTGGTGCCACAGAATTGTATCCTTTTGGCATTCCAGCAAGTTGATATCCAACTTTATCAACAGCTAACCTGTTATGAAAGATGACACCAGTCTGAAAACCAAAATAATCATTAAAGTCATAATTATTAACCAACTTAAAGTATCTATCCTTGAAATAAATCATCTTTGGATGACTATTCAATATGGAATCACTTAATACTTGTTGCGCTCTGCCAAGAACCTTACCATTACTTATCCAGTTTCCATTTCCGAATTCAAATTCTAAGAATCCATTCTTTCTTTTGTTATACCAATAAATGGTTGGAATAGTGTAATATAACTGCTTTTGCTTAAATGAATATCCAGCCATAAAACGAGTAGACAACAGACTGTTTGGAGTGAACATATAATTTAGGCGGACATCAATTTTATACGTAAATCCGCGTCTATGGTCGTATCCCATATAAAGAGGATTCAGAATTGGATTAATTCTAAGATAGCCTTCATTATTTTTACCGAAATTACTTTTTATTCTGTTTACAACATTATCGCCAATGATATCCCAAAGTAGTTTTTTAATCTTATTCTCATTATTAATTTGAGTAGAATCAATAGAATCTTTTTTTGCATTAGTTTCTGCATCAATCTTATAGAGTAACGATTCTTCAGAGGTAAGTGGCACAGGGCGCACGTGATCCATGATTTCTTTCTGACCTTTAATACTATCACACGACACAGCTGGGAGTCCATAATAGGCTTGGAATTGCCCCTCAGTTACATTGCCAATGAATTTGAATTTGCATGATAGTTTTACATCAGTAGGGAGCAGCGATTTTATTCCATCTTCTCCCATATTTATATCAAGAGAGAAATCCACCATATCGTATTCTCCCTTCATACTAGCACTAATAATCTTACCTGAACTATAGTTTACTAAAGCTTGACCTTTAATAAGCTGCGTATTATTCATCTTCGGCTTAAAGTCTATTTTCGCAGTGCCGTTGAGTAAGAATGTAACTTGGTATTTATAATAAATTCTGTTTACAGAATTAAAAGGTGATAGGATATCACCATTGAAAATGGTTGAACTATATATTTCTGGTGTCAAATACTTCAGCACAGTTGTCATCGTATTCCTATGATGAGGAATCGTAGACAGCTCTGTAATCTTTTCTACGTTATAATTATTAAATCCCTTAAAATTGATCTTTTCGTAAGTTTCGCCAAGATATCTGCGCTTACCTCCATGAGCAACTGACCACATCGTAGGAACGGCAAGCAAAGTGATGTTACGCTTCTTTACATAAAGAGAGTATTTTGTATAAGAAAATGCACTATATTCGGCTATGTTAACGGTGTCAATACTCTGTTCATATTTAAAAATTCGATTAAGCAACAATTTGTCAGGACGAGTTTTATCGCTTGCCTTGACGCCTGTTGTATTATACAGTATAATCAATACTACCGTAAAACATCTGATATATATGTTGAATAATCGTGTTTTCATTTTTTATCTTAGCTACAAAATTATAAAAAAGGCTTGAATTCACCAAATTTATGCATCTTTTTAATAAAGTTAGTTAGTATTCTTCCTTTTTTTAGTATTTTTGCATTATAAAAATATAATCACATAATGAATCGCAGATTACTATTTATTTTATTACTATCAGTTTTTAATTTATCTTTGCTTCAAGCTCAACAGAAAAGAGAATTCCGTGGAGCATGGATACAGTGTGTTAACGGACAGTTTATAGGTCTTGGCACAGAAGGTATGCAACAGACATTAAGAAGTCAACTTGACGAGATGCAGCGTGATGGAGTAAACGCTGTGATTTTTCAGGTTAGAGCAGAATGTGATGCACTGTACCAAAGTAATTACGAGCCGTGGAGTAGATTTCTTACAGGACAGCAAGGTGTTGCCCCACAACCATATTGGGATCCTTTGAAATGGATGATAGATGAATGCCACAAAAGAGGCATGGAACTTCATGCATGGATAAATCCATACAGAGCAAAATCTAAAACAACATCTGTTTTGGCATCTAATCATATTGCAAAGACAAATCCAGAACGCGTATTTGAATATGATAATCAATATATTCTAAATCCTGGACAACCAGAAAACAGAGAATATATTTGTAAGATAGCTTCTGATATTACTCGTAGATATGATATAGATGGTTTTCATATTGATGACTACTTTTATCCATATCCAGCAGCAGGACAGACTATTCAAGATGATAAAGAATATCAGAGATACAATAATGGTATTAAAGACAGGGGAGATTGGAGACGATACAATGTCAATCTGTTTATCAAACAATTATCTGATAGCATACATGCTATAAAGCCTTGGGTTAAATTTGGTGTTTCGCCTTTTGGCATTTACAGAAACAAGAAAAACTCTGCTATTGGTAGCCAAACAAATGGACTGCAGAATTATGATGATTTATATGCTGACGTTTTGCTGTGGGTGAATAATGGATGGGTAGACTATTGCGTTCCACAATTGTATTGGCAAGTAGGTCATCCTTCTGCCGATTACGAAGAACTTATTAAATGGTGGAACAAGTATGCTAGCAACAGACCATTGTATATTGGTGAGGATGTGGAAAGAACTGTAAAATTTGCAGATCCACAAAATCCTCAAAGCAATCAGTTACCATATAAAAGACGTCTTCATGACGAGATGAAGAATGTTGATGGAACGGTGTTATGGTATGCAAAATCATTTGTAGACAATATCGGTAATTATGCAACCACAATGCGTACAACATATTGGCGTAATCCTGCATTACAACCTTTAATGCCATTTATTGATTCAAAAGCACCAAAGAAACCGCGTAGTGTAAAACCAATTTGGACACAAGATGGTTACGTACTTTTCTGGCGTGCGCCAAAAGGAAAGCATTGGGGTGATGTTGCTACAAAATACGTTGTTTACAGATTTAATAATGGTGAGGAGATAAACATATCTAATCCATCAAAGATAGTTAGCGTAACGCCCGAGACTTTCTATAAATTGCCATATGAAGACGGTAAGACAAAATATACATATGTTGTAACGGCTTTGGATAGAATGAGCAATGAAAGTAAGATCGTTAAGAAGAAAATCAAATTGTAAAGATGATAAAAAACAATTATAATCGCCCAGGTGAATACGACTATTATGTAGTTGAACATGACGGAAAGCTATTGGATTGGCTTCTTGAGAATGTCAAAGGCATGAGTAAGTCTAAGATAAAATCCACTCTTCAAGGTCGTGGTATTAAAGTTGGTCAAAAAGTAATAACGCAGTTTGACTATCCTTTGACAGCAGGTATGAAGATCACGTTTAGTAAGACAAAACAGAATAATAATATTTTCAAAAGTCGCTATGTAAAGATAGTATATGAAGATCAATATCTTGTTGTTATTGAAAAGAATATCGGTATATTATCAATGGCTGCAGGGCACTCTACTCTGAATGTTAAGACTGTTCTAGATGATTACTTTAAAAGAAGCAGACAAAAGTGTACAGCTCATATAGTTCATCGTCTTGATCGCGACACAAGTGGTCTAATGATATATGCCAAGGATAAGCAAACGGAGATATTGCTTGAACAAGATTGGCATAATATTGTCTTTGACAGGCGATATGTTGCAGTAGTATCAGGAGAGATGGAACAGGATGAAGGTACAATTGCAAACTGGCTAAAAGATAATAGTGCATATATCACATATTCTTCACCTGTTGATAACGGTGGAAAATATGCTGTTACACATTTTCATGTATTAAAAAGAAGCGCTGACTATTCTCTTGTTGAATATAAACTGGAAACAGGTAGGAAAAATCAGATTAGAGTTCATACAGCGGATATGGGACACCCTGTGTGTGGAGATGTTAAATATGGCAATGGCGATAACCCAATAGGTAGATTGTGTCTACATGCTTATGTGTTGTCATTCTATCATCCTATAACACACGAGCCAATGGATTTTGAAACTCCAATTCCTCCACATTTTCGTCACATTTTTAAATAGATTATATGGTACACAATTTTGGATATTTTATTTTTATACTAATTGCTATCGTAGTAGGGATTATCACAGTTAAAAAGGTTACAGGTTGTCTTATAAAGGCTGTTATAGGCGTTGCCTTAGTTGCAATATTAGCCCTGTTATACTTTTTATATTTTAGCTAAAATTCAAATGTAATTTTTGCATTAAGTAATCTTCCGGAAAGATAATTTGGTACTGCATATTGCTGGTTCGAGACATCAGTTATCCAGTAATAGCTATTAACATTATTAATTCCAAAAAGATTGAGACACTCTATACCAAGCCAAACGTTTTTAAATACGTTTGGCTTTTCTTTGTATGTGTTATTTACAAGTCGATAGCTCATGCCGACATCTGCTCTTTTGTATGCTGGAGCTCTAAATGAGCTTCGACCATATTCATTATGTGGAGTAGAGAAGGGTAGGCCATCAGCATAGCTCAATGACAGCGATAATTTCCATTTATCTGTTCCGGGGAAGTAGTCAGTATAAAACAGATTAATGGCATATCGTTGATCAGTAGGTAGGGGGATGCTGTAACCATTAAGATTCATTTTGGTATTCATTAAAGATAATGTTATCCATGAATTCGTATTTGGCACAAACTCTCCATATAGTTTGAAATCAATGCCTGTAGCATGTCCTGAAGCCTCATTGCGTCCATCATATACAACATTGACATTATTAACTGAATATGGGATTAGATTGCTTAATATCTTATAATAAGCATCAGCACTAAATTTAAATGGTCTATTTGCAACATTAAATCTATAATCCATTCCTGCAATAATGTGTATTGATTTCTGACTTTTTATTTTATTGTTTAATGTAACTGTCGTAATTCCATTCGTGTTTATGGTGTCTCTTAATTCTTTAAAGAATGGTGCTTGATAATAGACACCAGTAGCAAGTCGCAATGTTACGTTCTTGCTGAAAGAAGGGATGATGACTAATGAAAGTCTTGGGGAGAGGATTGTTTCTTTGTTATAGCTCCAATGGCTTACTCTGGCGCCATAGTTTAATGTAAATACTGTGTTTTCGTGGG
>JAGPJJ010000051.1 GCA_018054505.1 Prevotella sp. | reverse complement strand
GCTATTGTTGTTTAGCGGGTGCAAAGGTAAGAGAAAAAAATGTTACTGCCAAATTTTTCTCTTACTTTTTTTATAAAATTTATTTTGCAGGTCCAACAGGTGCTTTTGGAGCTACTGGAGCAGCCTTCTGTGCACCGGCAGGTGCAGTCTGCTGACTTGCGCCAAAGCCTTGTGTATTTGTTGGATTTGTTGTCTGATTTTGTGTTGCGCTGTTTTCCATAACACTTTGCTCTGTTGTAGCCTGTGGTGCGACATAAGCACATGCAACACTAAGAACAACCATTGCAATAGCCAAAGTCCATGTTGCTTTCTCTACAACATCAGTAGTTTTACGTACACCCATAATGGCATTAGAAGATGAGAAGTTTGATGCCAAACCACCACCTTTAGATTCTTGGATAAGTACTACAAATACCATTAAAATGGCTGCAATAACTATCAAACTTACGAATAATGTGTAAATCATTTCCTTATTTTTTATTTTTATTATTTATTATCACTTTCTCTAAGAAACGTATTTGGTCTGCAAAGTAAGCATTTTTTTTTGGAATATTCAAATTTAAACGCTTAATAATTTCCAAAGCCTTCTCATAGCGACCTTGTTTTATATAAATTCTTGCCAATGTTTCTGTGAAATAACATTCCTCCCCATCCTTTTCTTCCTCCTGTTTTTCAACTTCTTTATTTGTTTTGTTGCCAGAAGTTTCCAAATCATATGTCTGATAGTTATCAGATAAGTTTGTCTCTTCCTTCAGCTTAAAGCCTCCATCTTCAATAAAGCTATTGATAAGGTCGGTTGTACGATCAGCATTTGAACAGTCAGTGCTATTAACTTTGCTACCACTTTCTGCAACTGGCTCAGTTTTATTTTCATCATCTTCTATATCAAGAAGATAAGAAACATAGTCAATAGCTGCATCTGCAAGTGTTGGCTTTCTCTTTTCCTTATCAGGTTCTGTCTCTGAATCTTTAGGAATAGAACCTAAGAAGCTATCAATAAGTGTTGTTGTGCGATCACCATTATCTTTCTCGCTATCTTTTTCTTTAGTGTTAACTCGCTGTTCGTTCCTATATTTATAATGTGCAGCCTCAATCATATTAAATATGACTCGACGATCACTGATACATATTGCCGTGCGTCTCAATTCTTCATCAAAAGACGGATCATGCAATATATATAGATTTTGCAACAACAAGATGCGTGCAGTCTGATAGTATGGATGGAGCGCAATAAGACTTCGGAGATCGTAAAGAGTCTCCTTGTCCATATATTCTGGATGTTTTATAAGGCGTGTTAGGTCCATAGATTACCAATTGGCTACAGTTGCATTAAATATCTGGTCAGAAATATCTTTTACCATTTGGGTAACAAGTTCTTCCTGAACCGAATTTAGATTTTTTGTTGTTTCGTATGTTGATGTTGCAGTAAACTGCTTTTCAAAATCATTGCTATGATTAGCATTATTTGTGAATCTCACGTTTACAGTCATAGACAATTCTGTCTGTGCAGAATATCCCTGACTAGATACAGACTTATTTCTTTGAGTGTATTGTGTTATTTCACCTTCTATTTTCATATCGCCATTACGTTTCACCTGAGAAAGATGCGTGTGATTGGCAAATTCATCTTTTAATGTATTGTTGAACAGTGGTCCCATAGGTCCCCATACATAGCTAGAACGTATTGGAAAATCTGCAATCTGTATTGTCTTTGTCTTAGTGTAATCAATACTTGCACCGTTGAACTTGTAGCTGATGCTGCATGACGACAACAACATGGTAACACAACATACACAAAGCAATATTGCCATGCGATATCTTGTAGATGCCATGTTATTTAATTTACTATATATAATCTTTCTTCTCATATTATTCAGCTAGTTCACTGTTCCAAATAAGGTTTACAAGTTCGGAATATTATTCCTTTTCGAGTCCGTATTGTTTGATTCGTCTATAAAGAGTTCGGTCTGAAATACCGAGTTCCTGAGCAGCTTTCTTTCTGTTTCCTCCGTTACGTTCAAGAGCCTTTTCTACCATCTGACGTCCCAAATCATTGAGATTAAGATTTCCAGGCTCATTGATTTCCTCGGCAATGGCATCATAAGCAGGAGAAGCACTAACCGAAGGAGAATTCAATATTGAGTATTGCTGTGCATCATCTGGTGTCACAATTGGCTGTCGCTCTGCTGCTACGGGAAACTGTCTTCCCTGAAAGCCCTGAGCACCCGACAAAGCGCGCTCTTCATCCAACTGCTTACGCAGACTATTCATATCACGCCTAAGATCGCTTACGTTTCCACGTAGTTCATATAGTATCTTATATAGAATCTCACGCTCTGTCTCGTATGAATGTTCACCTGGCTTACTGATTGTGGCAAGCTGAGTACTTTCAGCATCCTGTGGGATAAACTGTAACAGTTGTTGTGCACTTATGTCACGCTGTTCACTCAATACAGACATCTGCTCTGTGATATTCTTGAGCTGTCTCACGTTTCCCGGCCACTTATATTTCAGCAAAATATTCTTTGCATCATCATTAAGCGTTATCTTTGGCAAACGATATTTATCAGCCATTTGCATTGCAAAGAGCCTGAAAAGAAGTATAATATCATTTCCACGGTCACGCAATGGCGGAACCTGTATTGGAATAGTGTTCAAACGATAATACAAGTCTTCACGAAAGCGACCTTCACTGATAGCCTTCTGCATATTCACATTAGTAGCAGCAACGATGCGCACGTCGGTCTTTAATATCTTTTGTCCACCTACACGAATATATTCTCCTGTCTCTAGCACGCGTAATAAGCGTGCCTGTGTGGCAAGAGGCAACTCGCCTACTTCATCAAGAAATATAGTGCCTTTGTTAACCGTTCCAAAATAACCGTCACTTTCACCTATTGCACCAGTAAAAGATCCTTTCTCGTGTCCGAAAAGTTCGCTATCTATAGTTCCTTCAGGTATAGAACCACAGTTGATAGCGAAATATTTTTCTCTTCGGCGTGGAGAATTATCGTGGATTACGCGTGGAATAATTTCTTTTCCCACACCACTTTCTCCTACAATAAGCACAGATAGGTCTGTAGGTGACACCTGAAGGGCGACATCTAAAGCTCTGTTAAGTGCATCACAGTTGCCTACGATGTTATAACGCTGTTTTATTTTTTGTAGTTCTGATGTATTCATTGGGTGACAAAATTACATAATTTCTTCGTAAATACTGCAATTTTGGCAGATTTTTATGAGTCTTTAGGCTTTGGTTTATCCAATTTAATCAACAGAAGTCCTATACCTGTCCATATAAGTTCTCGTAGGCGTACTATCAATGCTACGAAAATACCTGCACTAGCTGATATTCCAAGTCCTGTTGTTGCCATAAGGAAACCTCCCTCTCGTCCTCCCAATTGTAGCGGAATAAAGAATAGAAGATTTGCAAACAGACTCGTGAAAGCCAATATAAGAATACATTGCAGATAGTTTACATCTGGCAGCAGCACAAGAAGGACGAAATATAATTCCAATGCAGAACATACTCTACATGCTAATTCTAACAACACAGCAGAAACAAATATCTTTGGATTTTGTTTATGCAATGAAGCTATTTGCTGGTCTATTGTATCGAGTTGTTCCTTATGACTCTCTACAAAATTCTGTGCCCATTTCTTCATGAATGGGAGATGGCGCATAATATTCATCATACGTTTTGCGAGTCCCTTGCGATAGCCAGACATAAAAAACCATATTCCTAACAGACAGAAAGCACCTATCAATGATAGAAGTAGCCCCATAAGCACCGTTAAGTTCTGAGTCAGGATATACAAGAATATTGAAAGAAACCAGAACCACAGATGACTAAAAATATGTGTCATCGCATATAATATAACCGACGAAGAAGCTCTTTCTGTTCCTATCTTTGGAGCAAGTGTCATTATTCGGTATGGTTCTCCCCCCATAAGTCCACCAGGAGTAGCATAATTCAAAGCAAATCCCGAAACAGTAATCTTATATAGCCAACCAAAGCTGATGCGTTTATGCTCAGGCTTCGCTTCTTGCGAATTTATAATGATATACCATGCAGATGTGTTAAAAAAATAAAGGAATAACCACAAAGCTAAAACTGCAAAAAACCAATATCCGGCATGACGCAATCCATTCCAAACTTGTTGGAAGTCAAGCTGCGTAACCATAATCAACAAAACAACTAAACCGAATATAAAGAATCCGTTTTGATATTTCTTTTTCATCAGTTCTCTCTCTTCTTAGGAATTGAAAATCTTATTTTGTCGCCATCATCATGCTTCTCATGATAAAGTTTCTGAAGCGGATTGTGCATTGGATCGTCATAATAACCACGATTGCGGAATATGTCGATAGCTGTATATATTGAGTTACGGAATGTAGACTCGTCAGCTACGCCTTTACCTGCGATGTCAAATTCAGGTCCACAGTCTGGAGTTGCAGAAACAATTTTGAGTCCTGTGTCAAACTTCACGATGCCTTCTGTTGAAATTGCCTTGAATGCAGGAATACCTTGATCATAATACATTGCAATCACTGCGTCGAAATCACTATAATATCCATTGCCAAAGAAAGCTTCAGAAGAATAAGGACCAAATGTCTGTATACCAGCCTCAGCTAGTTCATCTACAACAGGAATCAATATTTCATTTTCCTCTTTGCCAAATTGTTCTGGATTAAGAGATAATATTGCTACACGAGGAGAAGATACATTAAAGTCTCTGCTTACAGACTTAAATAGCTTTGTTGCTTTGTCCTTTATAGAGTCCTTGCTTATTGCAGATGCAACATCTTTGATAGACACGCCTTCTGCTGCAATCACCATTTTCATCGTATCGTTTAGATATATAGACAAGCCCTTTTCGCCATCGCCTAAACAAGTTTCAATATATCTGCTTATACCATTAAATTTATAACCTTCAACATTGATATTACTATTGTTTACAGGACAGTTCACCAATACGTCATATGCACCGTCACGATAATCAGTCATAGCACGATCCAGAGCCTTTATAGCTGCATATCCGCTTTCTTCTGTTGGAGTTCCCAATTCCACCTTAATGTCATCATCATAACATGTTAACAGGTTTACTCGTCCGTCAACAGCTTCACTTGCATCACTGATGATACTGAAGTTTGCTTCAATCCCAAGCGCGTTTCTGTGATAAGACGCTATTTTGGGAGAACCATATATGATTGGAGTGCATAGTTCCAACATCTCAGGCTCAGCAAAGGTTTTAAAAATAAGCTCATATCCGATACCATTGGTATCTCCATGTGTAATCGCCACACGATTTTTTCTATTTTCCATTGTTTTTATATTTGTTGAACTCAAAAAGCTTTCAACTGATTGAGTAGATTTATCTTGTAGTTGATTTAAGGAACCTAAATAATACTTCTATCAGTGACCGAAAGTTTCACTGCCCATAAGAATATCAATATTTCTATATCCTCGTTTTATATGTTTCCATTCTTTTTTGATGTCGACAACAAACCGCAAGCTGCAAATATATCCTGACCACGACTAGCACGTATTGTAGTAAACAATCCATGATTTGTCAGATAGTCACGAAATTCTTCCATTTTCTTTTCATCAGCACTATGCAGAGGAATATCTGGAATTTTGTGGAATCTTATCAAGTTGATACGGCAATTAAGCCCCTTCAGCAATTTCACAATTTCACGTGCATGAGTTGTTGAGTCGTTAACCCCGCCAAAAACGATATACTCAAAAGATAATCTGCGCTGATGGCTGAAGTCGTAGTTCTTTAACAGTTCTACAATTTCCTCTATGCCCATACCCTTTTGAGCAGGCATCAAATCAGCACGTTGTTCAGGTATTGCAGAGTGCAGACTTATTGCCACATGGCATTCGCTTTCTTCAATAAATCTCTGCAACTTATTTTTAACGCCTACACTGCTCACCGTGATTCTCTTTGGACTCCACGCCCAACCATAATCGGCAGTAAGTATTTCTGTAGCACGCAGCACATTGTCTAGATTATCCATTGGCTCTCCCTGCCCCATGAATACGATATTCGTGAGCTTGTCTGCCTCTGGAAGCGAATAAATCTGATTCAATATGTCCTTTGCGTCAAGACTGCCTTCAAATCCCTGCTTACCTGTTTGACAGAACAGACAGTTCATTTTGCAGCCCACCTGTGATGAAACACATAGCGTAGCTCTGTCATGATCAGGAATATACACCGTCTCTACAAATTTTCCATTATCTGTAGGGAAAAGATATTTAATTGTTCCGTCTTTAGAGTGCTGTGCATCTGTTGGTTCAGCGCATCCTATCGTATATTTTTCTTCGAGTTTTACACGGTTATTTTTAGATATATTTGTCATCTCGTCAATAGACTTTACATGATGCTCATATATCCATTTAGCCATTTGTCCACCAGTAAAGGCAGGCATACCAATTTCTTTAGCTACAGCCTTAAGCTCTGTTAAGGTCATACCCAGAAGTGATCTCTTTAAAGAATTCATAGTGCAAAGATAGTGTAAACGAGTGGAAAAGCAAAATAAAACAAAGTTTTTTATTTATTATTCGGATGCCGGCATTGCGATCAAAAGATAGACGTTTTTTAAAAAAACTTATTGAAATAGACTATAAATGTAATATAATTGTTATCTTTGTGGTCAAAATTTATATCATTTATGAGAGGAAAAATAGATTGTTTCTTGCCTTGTGAAGACATTAAAAACATAGATAAAACGTTATCTGTGCTTAGGCAGAACAAGACCGTACAACATATTAACTTATTGGTAGACAGTAGCTTTAGATTAAACAACGCTCCTGAAGACTGTGCACTTATTGCTATTGACAATATTGTCTCTACTAAGACCATTTTAGACATTGATGAGAATGCTGACACAGATTATGTCATGCTATATCTCAAAACCACCCCAGTTTCTTTCGGACCGTTTGCTTTAGACAGAATGCTACGTGTTGCTGCTGATACTGATGCAGCTATGGTTTATAGTGACTTCTATTCTGTTATTGATGGTAAGACTGAGAAACATCCTGTTATTGATTACCAATACGGTAGCGTGAGAGATGACTTTGATTTCGGCTCTATGCTACTTGTTAAGGCAGACTTATTGCATGAGTATGCCAATCTCATCACTGGTAATGATAAGTATAACTATAAGTATGCTGGCCTCTATGATTTCAGACTCTTTTTGAGCCGTAAAGGCGAACTGTTTCATATCAACGAATTCCTCTATACTGAATTAGAACTTGACAACCGTAAAAGCGGAGAGAAACAGTTTGACTATGTCAACCCACGCAACCGTGAAGTGCAGATTGAAATGGAAAAGGCTGCAACAGCACATCTCACAGCTATTGGCGCATTAGTTGACACGAATTATTATAAGAAACCTGATTTTAACGAACAGGAATTTGAATACGAGGCTTCTGTTGTTATCCCTGTATTCAATCGTGAAAAGACGATTGCCGATGCTGTAAAAAGTGCTTTAGAGCAGAAGACTAGTTTCAAGTTTAATGTGATTGTCGTTAATAATCATAGCACTGACCATACTGGAGAAATCCTTGAAAGCTTGGCAAATGAGAAACTCTTTGTTATCGAACCTGATAGAGATGATCTTGGTATTGGTGGCTGTTGGAATATGGCTATCAACGATTACAGATGTGGAAAGTTTGCCGTTCAGTTAGACAGCGACGATTTATATTCTTCTACCCGCACTCTTCAGTTAATTGTAGAAGCATTTCATAAGCAGAAAGCAGCTATGATTATTGGCGCTTACCGCATGTGCGACTTTGATTTAAATACGCTCCCTCCCGGAATGATTGATCACCGTGAGTGGACTGAAGATAATGGATGCAACAATGCATTGAGAATTAATGGACTGGGCGCACCAAGAGCGTTCTTCACACCTTTGGTCAGACAGATCCAGTTTCCTAACACCAGCTATGGTGAAGACTATGCACTGGGATTAGCTTTCAGTCGTCGCTATCGCATCGGAAGAATCTACGATGAGTTATATCTCTGTCGCAGATGGGGAGGCAACAGTGATGCCGCTTTGAGCATTGATAAGGTTAATGCTAATAATTTATATAAGGACCGTTTGCGTACGATGGAAATCAAGGCTCGCCAACAGATGTTAGCTGGCAAAACGGATATCATCGTAGACAATAGTCTGCAACGTTTCTTCAATCGTCAGCTTGAAGTGTGGAAGGATGTTAGTGCCCGTTATCGCGATTTGCACAACGTTCAGATGAAACAACTTGGCGACATCAAAGTCCAGTTCAATCCTGCACGCATTGTCAGTACCGGAGCAAAAATAGATTCTAAGACTTTAGAAAAGCGACCATGTTTTCTTTGTGACACAAATCGCCCTAAAGAGCAGATGGCAAAGTATCTCGACGACAAGTTCTCGTTGTTAGTGAATCCTTTCCCTATCCTGCCTACACATTTCACAGTTCCTGCTAAGAGACATCAGTTGCAGAGCATCAAGAAGAATTATGGTGAGATCTACAAGATCTTGTCTAGATTTGATGACATCATCGTTTTCTATAATGGTCCTAAATGTGGCGCTAGTGCCCCAGACCACATGCACTTTCAGGCTGGCACAAGCGGCATCATACCATTGCAGACTGAATGGCAGAGGCTGAGTCGCAATATGGAACAAGTTGTCTCGCTGACTGATGATGAAGGCATCTATGTACTCACTGATTTTGTGGTACCTGCTATCGTTATCAGAAGTCGCAGTTATGATAATGACAGCAAATTGTTCAGACGCGTTTATAATGCGATGCCACTACATGAGGGCGACTCTGAACCAATGATGAATATCGTTAGTTGGACAAGTAGCGACTATCATATCTCTGTCGTAATACCAAGAGAGAAGCATCGCCCTGATTGCTATTCTTCTAATGGCTACGACCAGATGCTCATTAGTCCTGGTGCTCTTGATATGTCTGGACTTATTATCACGCCACGTGAAGAGGACTTCGTTAAGATTGATGCTCAAAAGGCTTCAGACATCCTAAAGGAATGCGGAGCTAGCCAACAAACCATGAAGTTTATAAAAGACAATCTCAACGTGAAAATCGAAGAGAGCAAGCATGTAGATTATTTCCCTAAGCAGCCAGACGTTACTGTTGGCATTGTTAGCGGAGAAAAGATAAAGTTCACGCTCAACAAACCCTATCTTGCTAAAGGTGAAGCTGTAGAGGGTGATCAGGAAGTTGAATTCTCAGAAGGTGGTATTCTTTGGAATGGCAATCAATATAGTCAACTGGTGTTCAGTCCTCAAAGTCAGGAAGCTTCTTTCTCGCTTTTTGATGTCACGATTGGTGTCAACTTCCATTGGGAACGTAAGGAGACGCAGACATTCCTTGGTTCACTGAAACTCGTTGTCGAAGCTGATAAGATATGTGCAATCAACGAATTGCCTGTAGAAAAATATCTTGAGAGTGTCATTTCTAGCGAGATGAGTGCTACTTCAAGTCTTGAATTGCTTAAGGCCCATGCTGTGATTTCTCGTAGTTGGCTGTTGGCTCAGATGAGAAAGCGATTAGAGCTCAATGAAGGAGGCAACAACTTCTTTTCTTTTATCAAGAAAGATGATGAACTTATTCGGTGGTACGACCGCGAAGACCACACCATTTTTGATGTCTGTGCTGATGATCATTGCCAGCGTTATCAAGGTATAACCAAAGAGACTAGCAAACATGTTGCAGAGGCTGTTCGCCAGACTAAGGGACAGATCCTTGCAAGCGACGGAGAGATTTGCGATGCCCGCTTCTCTAAGTGTTGTGGTGGAGAGACTGAGGAGTTCCAGTATTGTTGGGAAAATATAAAGAAGCCTTATTTGTTGGCTGTCAGAGACGATAGTTCAGAGACTCCTATTGATGATTTAACCATCGAGGCTAATGCCGTAAAATGGATACGTTCTAATCCAGAAAGTTTCTGCAACACCACTGATAAGAAAGTCTTATCACAGGTGCTTCAAGACTATGATTTGGAGACTGCCGACTTCTATCGTTGGAAGGTCAGCTACACACAGGATGAAATTGCTGCGCTGATAGAGGATAAGATGAAACTTGGATTGGGTAAGATTCTCGACCTCATTCCTTTGGAACGTGGCAAGAGCGGACGCATCTCTAAGTTGAAGATTGTTGGTCAAGACAGAACTTTCACAATAGGAAAGGAACTTGAAATACGCCGAGCATTGAGCGAGAGTCATTTATACAGTTCTGCTTTTGTCGTAGATAAATATGATGAAGACAAGAATGGTGTTCCACAGCGCATCGAACTTATTGGTGCTGGTTGGGGACACGGTGTAGGCTTATGTCAGATTGGTGCTGCCGTAATGGGCGAAAAAGGCTATGATTATAACGAAATACTATTGCACTACTATAAAGGTGCTGAAATTGAAAAACTATATAAATAGAAAATGAAAGATAGAAATCCTTGGGCTTGGGTGCCAACACTTTATTTTGCTGAGGGCTTGCCATATATCGCTGTCACGGTATTGGCAATCGAGATATATATGCAACTTGGTCTTAGCGATGCCGAGATCACATTCTATACCTCTTGGCTTTACTTGCCATGGGTAATTAAACCATTTTGGAGTCCGTTCCTTGATTTGTATAAGACTAAACGCTGGTGGATCACTACAATGCAGCTGCTCTTGGGTTCGGCCTTTGCCGGTGTCGCATTTACTATTCAGGCAGACTGGTGGTTACAGGGAAGCATCTGCTTCTTCTGGATGTTGGCTTTCTCTAGTGCCACTCATGATGTTGCTGCTGATGGTTTCTATATGATGGGACTTGATCAGCACGAACAAGCTTTCTTTGTTGGCATCAGAAGCACTTTCTACAGGCTGTCTATGATTGTAGGTAAAGGCGTGCTAATCATGTTGGCTGGTGTGTTACAGGTAATGTTCCGCTATCAGATTAAGTTCTCATGGAGTCTCATATTCTATGGGCTAACAGGATTGTTT
>JAGPJJ010000209.1 GCA_018054505.1 Prevotella sp. | reverse complement strand
CACTGCTACCGTGTACGTGCCGCCATTGGCAGGTGCCTCTATGCTCGTTTGAGAGCAAGAGAGCGTCATGTCATCTGTACGACCTCCATCATCCGATGAACTATTGCTGCATGAGAGCAGGCAAAGAGACATCAAGAGGGCAAACAATTTAAATTTTCCCATATCAATAATTTAATTTTAATAATATTCTATTTTAGATTCAACACTTCCATGTCTCCCCATTGCGGTATTGTTTTGGTCACCATACCTGGTTGTGATTGAAGAAACTAAATAATATGAACCTTCTTCCAATAAGAATGTTTCTGACCGTGAAACATTCATAGTGCCTTCAGATGTCCACATTTCTTTATCTCTCATATCTATCTTTTTAATGACCTTATATCCATATTCTTCATCCCCTTCAACAATTGCAGTATATGTACCATCGGCTGCTCTCAATTCTGCCCATGTATTCAATGCATGATTAACCTTACTAGTTAAAGTAATAGGGGTAGTAGTTCCCAACATAAAACTAATCATTTTAATTCCTTCACCAGAATACCCATTAACTGTTACCAAATCATGCTTTGGCCGCCATTTTGCATAAAACGTTTTGTTACCAGTAATAGGCCTATCATAGCTATATGGAGTATATTGATTTAAGACATGATGCCATCCTTGAAAAACATAGCCTTCCTTTTGAGGAATTGACTCACGTGAGAGATAATATTTTCTTTGTTGACGAACGACTAACTCTGAGAAATCATCCCCATCAACAAAACGAATTTTAAAAGAATATGGCCACAAAGTTGCTAATGTTATTTTATCATAATACCTTATTCCATTCCAAGATTTTCCACATGTACTTGAATTCATATATGAATTTTCATCTGATTCTGGAGTGCCAGGAACGAGATTCATTCCATACTTAGTATCTTCCCCATTTTTCTTGCAATCAGAATGGCGCAATCCCAAGTTGTGTCCAAGCTCATGCATCAACAAAAAGACCTTTTGACTATGCGACAAATAACTATCTATGTCCTTATAAAAACCAGAATTGATATAAACAAAATTTCCCGGTTTGTCTGAAGAAGAAGGGAACACTCCTTGTGCACAAGCTTTAGCATACGGTAGATATTTCTTGGTCAGTAATATATCTGGCGAAGAATCAACATACACAAAGTCAAGCCCTGCATATTCATGATAAATATCAGTTACTTCTTTTAGAGCTTCTGTCCAGCCAGAAGTCTGCGAGATTGCTTTATCATCAATTGCTATACGGATTACAGAACTGTCAGGAACATAAAAATTAGAAGTAAATTGACGCGTCGAAAGATGATGATTCAGAGCATCTTTATCTACAAGTACATCATTTTCTACTTGATAATATTTCCCAACATCAACAATGTCAAGAGTATCAAACCCCATTGACAAAAGTTTCGCTTTTGCAACATCTAGAATAGTTTTATCAGCATTGTTAGATGAAGTCAAAATACCATCTTGCTCTTCTTGGAAGTTACAAGAAGAATAAAACAGCATAAAAACTAAAGAAAACAATATCAAATACGATATTTGTTTTACGTCATTTCGTCTATTTTTTTTCATTGCTTACAAAGATTAAGATTTTGATTATTATAGAAAGTTCAAGATGATATAAATGTGAGTCTACTACTAATAATAGACTCACAAATATAAACATTCAATATTACTTCTTTACCTTCTCAAGGTAAATCTTACCAACAGAAATTTCAGTATTGGCAGCATTACCTCCGAAGTCGAATACCAAACTCAAAGCGTGGGCATCGTTCTTTGGTAAAACTACACCTTCCTTCTTGAAGACATAATCTTCGCCTGCTGTTAGTTTCACACGATCAGCGAAGAAGAAGTTATCGTCGTGCTTTTTGATAGTTTCTCCAGCCTCATTCTTTTCATCAGTCTCTGTCAACTTAACGGTTACACCAGGATGATTCTCACTAGAGTTGAGCACACAATAGAAATTGTAAGTATCACTCAAAGATGCTGTCAAATCTGTCTCGAAAGCCATCTGAGATTGCCACTGATCAGATGTTGCAGCAGGCAACTCTACAGTATAGAGTCCATCCTTATAAGTAAACTTAGGATTGTCAATCTGAGCCCAACCCGGAGCATAGAAAAATGATGCAGGCTCTATGCCCATGAATGGCTTCCATAAATTGTTTTCAGAATTATAATCCCAATCAACTATAGCCTCTGGAGCATCAGGATTGTCTGGCTTGTCTTCTGTGCTTGTAAGGATGAAATGCCAAGCTATAGCCCCAGGAACATCGAAAACCAATTCCAGTTTGGTGGCAGTGATACTCTCGATGCGATACTTACCATTATTATACTGCGAGTCGTCAGAAATATAAGGGAAGTAAGATTGCGCTCCCAAAACGATGTAGTTGGCCTGTACCTCTTCATTTGCACCTTCTGGTGTGTAGAAATCAGACTCTAAAGAGAATGATGTTTCATTTTTCTGCACATCAGTATCGAAGTCTTCAGCAGCACCTGTTCCCCAAATGGTTGTACCCTTGTTTACATACATTTTGCCATCTTCACCTGGATTATAGCTATAACGACCTCCTGTCTCGCCACCCATAGTAAAGATGATTCGGTCGTCATAGACTCCGAAATCTTTCTTGTCGTTAGCTGCAGCCGACCACCATGCAGTACCGGCAGAACCTGAAGGACCACAACCTAGGTGTCCAGCAGCCTTACGGTCGATACGCCATACCTTAGGTTTTTCAGCTGTACCACAGAGTTTAGAAGTTACAGCACTCCAATCAACCTGTGACTTGGTGAAAGTAACAGTCTTGCTCACCTCATCAGAACTTATACCATTTCGATTGCCAAGACGCAAAGAGATGGTATAAGTACCTGCGCCGACAAACTGCTTGCTCAATGTAGGCAATGTGGAATAAATTGACTGCTTCTCGCCCTTGGCATTATTCCAATAGATATACCAGAGAGGATATTTACCCTTCAAGTCACTAACAGAAGCTGTAACAGTATTCGTTTCCTCGTCCACCTGCCAATCTACATTCACTCCTTCCAT
>JAGPJJ010000005.1:22391-32259 GCA_018054505.1 Prevotella sp. | reverse complement strand
TTTGATATTTTTTCTGTCCTTGTATATTTTTATATGCTGGGCGAATAATTCTTCTGCCATCATAGTTCAGTTCTTCGATGCGGTGAGCAGTCCATCCAACGATACGTGCCATCGCAAATATAGGTGTGTAAATTTCTTGTGGCAGACCGATCATTTCATAGATAAATCCGCTGTAGAAATCAAGATTTGCGCAAATAGGTTTCTTTGTCTTTCTAAATTCTGAAACGCATTTGACGCCTTCTTCTTCAAGTAAACACAAGAAGTCATATTCTTCTTTACGTCCTTTCTCCGTAGCTAATTCACCTGCAAGTCTCTTCAGCTCAACAGCACGTGGGTCACTCATAGTGTATACAGCATGACCTATGCCATAAATGAGTCCTGTATTGTCATAAGCTTCTTTATTCAGCATACGGTTCAGATATGTATCAACTTCATCCGTATTTTTCCAATCCTTAATTTGCTCTTTCAAGTGGTGGAACATGTTGATTACCTTAATGTTAGCACCTCCATGTAAAGGACCTTTCAACGAACCAATACCAGCAGCAATACTTGAATAGGTATCTGTACGAGTTGATGATGTCACACGAACTGTGAATGTAGAGTTATTACCACCACCATGTTCTGCCTGAATAATCAACAAAAGGTCGAGTGTTCTCGCATCTAGTTCTGTATAGCGATTATGCTTCAGCATAAATAAGAAATTCTCAGCAATGCTAAGATTCTCCTTTGGGTAGCGTATGTGCAAACTTTGGCCCTGAACGCTATGTCTGTATATGTTGTAGGCATAAGCTATGATTGTAGGGAATTTAGCAATTAGTTCAATGCTCTGTCGCATAAGATTATCGCGGCTTATATCGTCTGGATTAGGGTCAAATGTGTACATTTCCAACACGCATCTTGCCAAAATATTCATAATATTAGAACCTTCAAGGTCAATAATATGAACGATGGTGCGATGATCAAGTGGCATATTGTCATTAAGTAGTTCGCGGAATGCTGCTAGTTCTTCCTTATCTGGAAGTTCACCAGAAAGTAAGAGAAAAGCAATTTCTTCGAATCCAAATCTTTTTTCTTTTAGAAGAGGAGACACCAAATCATCAACTTCATAACCACGATAAAACAGTTTTCCTGGACATGGCTGAAGCTTATTATCCTTATCGCGCTCATATCCTACAACATTACCTATGTTGGTTAATCCAACAAGGACACCTGAACCATCTTCGTTACGAAGTCCTCTTTTCACGCCATATTCCTGAAAGGTTTCTTGTGGAATCTTGCATGTGTTTTTAACTGCATCAGACAGTTTGTAAATTAAATATTCCTTCTTCATAATCAATAAAGTAAAAAAAGTAAAGAGATAAAAAGTAAAATCCTTAGATTAATTACTCTAATCTTATTTGTTTAACCTTGCATAATTAAGAGCACTTCCTGCTTTGAACCATGCTATTTGTGTATCATTATAAGTATGTTCTACTTCTATATTATCACTAGAACCATCACTATGTTTTGCAATCATTGTTAGGTGTTTGCCGGGCGCAAAAACAGACAAGCCTGAAATAGAAATGCGATCATCTTCTTGCACCTTGTCATAATCATTCTTATTTACGAAAGTAAGTGCCAACATACCTTGTTTTTTAAGATTGGTTTCATGTATACGTGCAAAACTCTTTGCTAAAATAACTTTCACATTCAGAAAGCGTGGCTCCATAGCAGCATGCTCACGACTAGACCCTTCGCCATAATTGTCTTCAGCAACAACAATAGAATTTATATTATTCTGTTTGTAGTCTTTGGCTGCGCTAGATACTTCCTTATATTTCCCATCAATCTGATCTTTCACGCAGTTACTCTCATCGTTGAAAGCATTAACAGCTCCCATGAGAAGATTATCAGATATATTCTGCAAATGTCCGCGGAACTTAAGCCATGGTCCAGCCATAGATATATGGTCTGTAGTACATTTACCTTTTGTTTTAATCAGTAATGGCATATCCTCGTAATCTTTGCCATTCCACGCTGCAAATGGTTCAAGTTTTTGTAAACGATCAGAAGTTTTTGAGATAATAATGTCTACATCGCTATTACTTTCTGAAGGTGATATAAAACCATTGTTAACAACAGCAAATCCCTTTGGTGGGAATATATAACCAGTTGGTTCGTCAAGTTTAACACTATTTCCGTCTCTATCATAAACCATATCAGTGGCTGGATTAAAATCGAGTCTGCCTGATATTGCTAAAGCTGTTGTTAGCTCCGGTCCAGCTATAAATGCAAATGTATTAGGATTACCATCAGCACGACGGCGGAAATTACGATTAAACGATGTGACAATAGCATTTTTACGATTATTATCATCAGTATGTCGCTTCCATTGTCCTATGCAAGGTCCACAAGCATTTGTCATTATCACAGCTCCAATTTTCTTCAAATCGTCAAGAATTCCGTCTCGCTCGGCTGTGTATCTAATCTGTTCAGATCCAGGGTTGATGATTAGCTGAGCCTTAACAGGAATATTTTTGCTATAAGCCTGTCGGGCAACACTTGCTGCGCGTGCTAAATCCTGATAACTTGAGTTCGTGCAACTACCAATAAGAGCAACTTCTACATCCATTGGATAGTCGTTGGCAGGGCCTTTAACCTTCATTTGTGATATAGGGGTGGCTGCATCTGGGGTGAAAGGACCATTAAGATGCGGCTCTACTTCATTCAAATCAATATCAAGAACCTGATCATAATACTTCTCTGGAGTAGCATACACTTCATCATCAGCACGAAGATTGATTATATTCTTTTTAGCAAATGTCGCAACTTCCTGACGTCCTGTATTTCTTAAATATTCGTCAGCATTATTATCATAAGGGAATAACGAACATGTGGCACCCAATTCAGCACCCATATTGCATATAGTGGCTTTACCAGTTGTAGAGATTGAATCTAAACCATCTCCAAAGTACTCCAAGATAGAGTTTGTTCCGCCCTTAACTGTAAGTATACCCAATATTTTCAATATAACATCTTTAGGACTTGCCCAACCAGATAACTTTCCATGAAGTCTAACACCAATAAGCTTAGGCATCTTTAATTCCCAAGGTTGTCCGGTCAATACATCTACAGCATCAGCACCTCCTACACCAACAGCGATCATTCCTAGACCACCAGCATTAGGAGTATGAGAGTCTGTTCCAACCATCATTCCACCCGGAAAAGCATAGTTTTCTAAAACAACTTGATGAATGATGCCTGCTCCAGGTCCCCAAAAACCAATATGATACTTCTTTGAAACAGACTTCAAAAAATCGTAAACTTCCTTATTGGTATCACAAGCCGAAGGCAAATCTTTTTCTACACCAACATCGGCACGAATAAGATGATCACAATGAACTGATGCCGGAACTGCAACTTTATTCTTTCCTGCATTCATAAACTGCAATAAAGCCATTTGTGCGGTAGCATCTTGCATCGCTACTCTATCAGGACGGAAATCTACATAATCAACACCTCTCTTGAATGCTTTTAAATCTGAAGCTTCATACATGTGTGCAAAAAGCACTTTTTCTGCATACGTGAGGGGGCGCCTGATAGTTTCTTTAGCCTTATCTACGCTTTCTGAATATGAAGCATAAAAGCTTCGTAACATTTCTATATCCAGTATCATATCTTATTTTACCTTTTATGTATTAACTTGCATGCAAATATACTAAAAAAATTGTATAACTGTAATATTTTTGAGCAATTATTTGTCAAATTGCAACTATTTTTTGATATTTAGGTAGTTTTTGGTGTAAATAAATTGCATAAAACGGCAACGACTTGCATAATAATTAAAAAAACGAGTTCAAACATTAATTTTTATTCCAAAGAAGGTTCTGCATCCGGAATTGGAAGATTAGCACTTTCTTTTGCTCCCAATTGTTTTAAATCATTAGCCTTTTGTACGATGCTTTGCCTTCCAGTATGAGCCTTTTTATATGCTTCGTCGTAATCTTTGTGCAAAGATTCTATATCTTTTCCTACCTTATCAAATCGTTTGATGAACTCCCCTACTCGTTTAAGCAGTTCATCGGCCATGTCGAATACACGTTTCTGATTTTCAGACTGTGTGTACTGTCTCCATGCAATCTGTATGATCTTTAGTATAGCCATGAGGTTTTGCTGGCTAGTGATAAACACATGCTTCTCAAACGCATCATGCCACAATTTAGGATCAGATGCTAAAGCTAGTTGCAAAGCTCCCTCATAAGGAATATACATAATCACAAAATCAATGGCGCATCTTGGAGCTTTGACATAGGCACTGTAATCCTTCTTGGAAAGTTGCGTAAACTGAGTTCGAATGCTTTTAACAACGTCATCTGCATATTTTTTCTTTGCAATCTCATCTTCTGAATTCATGTAATTTGCATATGCATCAATAGTCATCTTTGAATCAATGATGACATCTTCGTTGTTTGGATAATGCAACACAACATCGGGAATCATCTTTTTTCCGCTTTCATCATTAAAGACAGGATTACCCTTATCGTCAGTTATAGTTTGCTGCACATCATAATCTATACCCAATCGTAACCCCTGGCTATCCAGAAGATTCATTAGCGTGAGTTCTCCCCAATTACCCTGTACCTTATTAGCACCTCTCATTACATTGGTCAGTCTTGTTGCAGATTCGTTAATCTTGTCTGTCTGTGCAGCCATAGTCTTTAATTGTTCGGACAATGAAGCTGTATTTTTAGCTGTTTCGTTATTTGTTTTACTAATAGCATCTTGCAACTGAACGATATTTTGTTTCAATGGCTTTGTGATATTATCAATAGATTCGATATTATCTGTCTTCAGCTTAGCTGTAGTCTGTTCTAAAACTCGCGTAGCTAGATTTTGAAATTGTTCTTTTATCGTGTTAAGCTGTTCATTGAATTGTTGTTGACGCATTGCATTTTCTTTTGATGTTTGCTCATTGCGTATTTCTAATTCATGTTCATATTTATCTTTTAAGGCGTTAACATCATTTTCATGCAATGCCTTTTCAGCATTGAGTTGCGTTTCCAGACTGCCATTGGTTACTTTAGCTTGAGTAAGTTTACCATTTAAAAACATATAGGCACTACCACCTCCGAGTATTAAGCCTACAAAAACATATAATATAATCATAATGAAACAATTTTTGATTTGACCTTATTTAATAATAATTGTTGAATAATTCCACGCATTGATAAAAACAAGATGAATGCTATCCATAAGGCATGATTACCGAATTTATTTTCCAAGGAAAAATAGACTGCATAGAAACAAATTGTAGCTATGAATGATGAAATCAACATATAATGTGTTGCAGTAGAACCAATGAATATGCCATCGAATACAAATGCCATAAAACCTGATATTGGTATGAGGATAGCCCAAAATAAATAGGGAGAAGCTGCTGTGATAACATCATTGTTATTTGTTATCAATCTTAGCATATTATGTCCACCTATTATATATAACAATGTAAACACTAACGCCATATATAACCCCCATCTCATTAATCGCTTCACAGTATGGCTGAATTTAAGCTTATCTTCTTCACCGTATGCTTTACCACATAAAGCTTCTGCTGCAAAAGCAAATCCATCCATTATATATGAGAAGATAGTGAAGAATGTCATTAGCAACGTGTTAACAGACAAAATTATATCACCATGACGAGCTCCAACAGCGATAAAAGAAAGATTTACGGATACTAAAAATAATGTTCTTATAAAGATATCACGATTAACAACAAAAATATCACTCCATTTTAGAGCGGTATGAGCTTGAGGGTTTCCTTTAATGTGTTTGACTTGCCTAAAGACAAAAAACATTGCAATACACAAGCCACTCCACTGCGCAATCAACGCACCATAAGCAACACCTGTGATATTCATTTTAAAGACTAAGACCAAGAGGAGGCTAAATATCACATTAATTATATTCTGCAGAATGGCTATAAACATAGGTATCTTTGTGTTTTGCATACCGATGAACCATCCATTTAGGCCATATAATGATAATACAGCTGGTGCACCCCATATACAAATATTAAAATACTTTGCAGTGAGCGCAATAACGTCTTTGGAAGGACTAATTGCCCAAAGAGCTAATCCACGTATCTGATGTTGCATTATTATGAATATGGTTCCAATAGTAACGGCAATTATCATAGAGCGCAGTAAAAGTTGTCTTAAAGTTTTATTGTCTTTACGGCCGAATGCTTGTGATGCCATACCACTGTTACCCATTCTTAGAAATCCAAACATCCAATATATAACATTGAATATCATTGTTCCTACAGATATGGCTCCAATGTAAGACGCAGAACCAACATGACCAATTATCGTAAGATCAACTAGGCCGATAAGTGGTACGGTAATATTTGATATTATCGAAGGTATAGCAAGCTTTAGTATGTTTTTATCTGTAGAAATCATTTATGCAAAGATAGTACAAGACAAACATAATACAAAATAAATAATGGAATATTTTGTTATGTTACTTGATGAAATCACTTTTATCGCAAATATAAATAAACTTACCCCCAGCAATAATTACTTGTTGTCGAAATTATTTTTAGATGAAAAAAGGAGAAAGAAAGTGCAAAACTTTGATGTTTTATATTAACTGTTATTCAACAATATGGAATTTATAATTAAGAATAAGCAATTATTTTGTTGAGACTATTTTCATAGAAAAATACAATGTAGTGATTAATAAGATTAAAAATTATATTTAGCACGTTTAAGAGCCGTTAAAGTGTTAAATACAAGTGTTAAAATCGAATAAAGAATTAAATGAAAATACTTCTTTTACGATTATTGCTTATATATTTGCAACCAATTGATAATTGAAAGTATAAACTAGAAAAATATTAGATTATGAAAAATTACGGTAATCATGTTTATGTCACCGCGTGCATAATTGCACTTGGTCTCTCAGCGGGTTCATTTGTAAGTGCAAATGCTGCACCAGCTATTATGAATGCAGTTCCTGCTCAGCCTGTAGATTTGACTTATGCAGCCGAAAAAGCTGTTCCTGCCGTTGTACATATTAAATATGTGCAGAATTCAAAAACCCAAACAGTGGATGTAGAAGGTGATCCCTTTGATTTCTTTGATCCATTTGGTTTCTTTGGAAATCCTAACCAAAATAATGGTGGAAATCAAAAACGTCAAATGCAGACTCCTAAGAAGGAAGCTACAGGTAGTGGTGTTATCATAAGTGAAGATGGATATATCGTAACAAATAATCATGTAGTGAACGGTGCTGACGAACTTACCGTTACATTAAACGATAACAGAGAATTTTCAGCTAGAATCATTGGAACAGATCCAACAACAGATTTAGCACTTATAAAAATAAATGGAAAGAATCTGCCAACGCTTCCTGTTGGTGACAGTGATAACCTCAAAGTTGGAGAATGGGTTTTAGCAGTTGGAAATCCATATAACCTTAGTTCTACTGTTACAGCCGGAATTGTTAGTGCAAAAGCACGTTCAATCGGTGGCGGTGGCGGCGAAGGCCCTTCTGTTGCCAGTTTTATTCAAACAGATGCTGCCATTAATCCAGGTAACTCAGGAGGTGCATTGGTAAATACTCGTGGTGAATTAGTTGGTATTAACGCTATGCTTTATTCACAGACAGGTTCTTATAGTGGTTATGGTTTTGCAATACCTACAACTATTATGAACAAGGTCATAAGTGACTTGAAACAATATGGTACTGTTCAGCGTGCCGTACTTGGTATTCAGGGTGGCGATGTTCTTAATTACATAAACAGTCAAAAAGATGAACACAAGGATGTTGACCTTGGTACAAACGAAGGTGTTTATGTTGCTGACGTTGTAGAAGGTAGTTCAGCTGCGGCCGCAGGCATTGTGAAGGGAGATGTTATCATCAATGCTGATGGTAAGAAGATAACAAAGATGTCTGAATTACAAGAGTTGCTATCAAAGAAACGCCCTGGTGATGAGGTAAATATTGTGTATCTTCACAATAAGAACAAGAAGTCAAAGACGATACAGTTAAAGAATGCTCAGGGTAATACTAAGGTTGTTAAGACTGCTGACCTTGATGTTCTTGGAGCTAGCTTCCGCCCTATCAGTGAACAACAAAAGAAGGATTTGGATATTAGCTTTGGCCTTGAAGTTACAAAAGTAAGCAAGGGCGCTATTAAAGATGGCGGTATTGGCGAAGGATTTATAATGCAGTATGCTAACGACACTCCATTGAAGAGTATTAGTGATCTTCAGGAATTAGTTAAGAGTGCCTCTACAAGTAAGGATCCAGTTTTAATTATCAAGGGCGTTTGGCCAACAGGAAAACGTGACTATAAGGTAGTTAAAGTTTCTGAGTAATAAAATAACATTATCATATTACATGGTGGACAGTGATGCCCACCATGTTTTTTTTATGCATATTTGTCTGTCAAATTGTTTGTTTTTCATATAAAAAAACAACAAAATATTTGCACAATAAATATAAAAACCGTATTTTTGCCTCGCACATAATAAATTTAACGCTTAATGAGACAACTGAAAATCACAAAATCAATAACAAATCGAGAAAGTGCATCGCTCGATAAATACTTACAGGAAATAGGTCATGAGGACTTGATTTCTGTTGAGGAGGAAGTTGAACTTGCGCAACGTATAAGAAGAGGTGACCGCAGTGCTCTTGAGAAATTAACGAAAGCTAATCTCAGGTTTGTGGTTTCTGTTGCCAAGCAATATCAAAATCAGGGACTTAGTTTGCCCGATTTAATAAATGAAGGAAATTTGGGATTGATAAAAGCTGCTGAGAAATTTGATGAAACAAGGGGATTCAAATTTATATCTTATGCAGTATGGTGGATTAGGCAAAGTATTTTGCAGGCCATAGCTGAACAAAGCAGAATCGTAAGATTACCTTTGAATCAAGTTGGCTCTGTTAACAAAATAAATCGTGTGCTTAATAAATTTGAGCAAGAAAATGAACGCTATCCTAGTATAGAAGAGATAGCTGACAAAATAGATTTACCAGAAGACAAAATTGCTGACGCAATGAAAGTAAACGGTAGACACGTATCTGTTGATGCTCCTTTTATTGATGGTGAGGATAACAGCCTTCTTGATGTGCTTCCTAATAATGATGCAACAATGGCGGACAATCTACTTGTTCAGGAATCCTTACGTGATGAAATATCAAGGGCTTTAAAAACTCTTAATGATAGAGAGCGTAATATTGTTGAAGCATTTTTTGGGATAAATCAGTCAGAAATGACATTGGAAGAGATAGGTGATAAATATGGTCTTACACGCGAACGCGTAAGACAGATTAAGGAGAAAGCGATACGTCGTCTTCGCCATAACACTAAAAATAAATATCTAAAATCTTATCTCGGACAATAATACTAATAACAATACGTTATTATAAAATATAATTATAAATCAAAGGTAAATGAGATTGAGGAGATTAATATTAGCGGCTTTGGCATCTGTAGCCATGCAGCCTGTTTTCGCGGGAAATATAAACAAAGTTTATATGTATGGATTTGGAGCGTCATTTAATGATTCTACAGTTTATTTCACTGATATCCAAGAAGTTGACTCTGCTTGGATTGAAAAGAATGGTTTTTTGTATAGTCGCGATAACTATTCATACCAATTGCGTGATTATCTCACAAAATTCAACATGGAACATGCTACATGTGTAACTACATGGAGTACGACACGTAAGGAATTGGAAAAAAAATTGCTAGCAATGAAGAAGAAGTATTCTTATACGAATACTAAGAAAAAAAGTAAATTCCATTATTTGGTTAAGGATATAACTGCAAGTGAGTTTAGTTATAAGGGTATTTATCCGGATGATGAAACAG
>JAGPJJ010000005.1:0-22291 GCA_018054505.1 Prevotella sp. | reverse complement strand
ATTTGTTCCATTTAAGTGTGATAATTTATTAAACGAGAAAATACTATTTAAACTAACAATAGATCAATCTGTTACACTTATAGAAAGTGATAAAGTTCATCATATAAGAGCTTTTGATACAGGTAATGGTGACACTGTTGTTGATAGACTAACCAACGGAGGTTATCAGTTTCTTATTAAAAATTTCCAGGGAGAAAACTGTGTTCTTTTAATCACAAATAAAGATTTTTCTGATTGCAGATGTAGATTATACGGTACGGATAACATGCAACGTTTTGGATTAAACAATGCGTTAATGCTTGTTATGGCTTTTGCAGGAAGTTCAAAAGATACTATTTTAGTCCATGCCTCATTGGTTAGACATAATAATTATGGATATGCTTTTATAGCTAAAAGCGGAACTGGCAAAAGTACTCAAGTAAGCTTGTGGTTAAAATATATCCCAAATTGTGATTTAATGAATGATGATAATCCGGTTATAAGGCTGATTGATGGTATTCCGTATATTTATGGCAGCCCATGGAGTGGTAAAACTCCATGCTACAGAAATGTCAAAGCACCGCTTGGAGCTATCACACGCATTGACAGGGCTAAAACAAATAGTGTGGATAAGCTGCCTCCAATCGAATCATTTGCCTCGGTATTACCATCTTGCTCATCAATGAAATGGGACAAAGATATTTATAATAATATATGCAATATTGTAACTAAGATAATTGAAAGAATATCAATTTACACATTGCATTGTACACCAGAAAAAGAAGCTGCAGAAATATGTCACAAGACAATAGCGAAACTATAAAAAAGACTTTTAGCAATGCATCATTGTTACCCGAAATCGCTAATATTCTTAGAGATGGTCATACTGTAACCCTAACTCTGAGAGGTTATAGTATGAGACCATTCTTAGAAGATAATCGTGATAAGGCTTTGTTGAAAAAGCAGGATGATGTGAAAATTGGTGATGCTGTTCTTGCTGAAATATTACCACATAAATTTGTCTTACATAGAATTGTAAAAATTAATAATGACAATATAACCCTTCGAGGAGATGGTAATATAGGTAATGAACATTGTCATAGATCTGATATTTTGGGAACAGCAATTGGATTTTATAGAAAAGGGAGAAAAATTGTTGATAGAACTGATGGGAGAAAATGGAAGATATATTCATTTGTATGGATGAACCTATATCCTATCAGACGATATCTGTTAGCGTTTTATAAAAGAATCTGGATAAAAATATTTGGAATAATATAACAATAGAATAAAGAAATGAAGACAAAAATTGGATTTAATCTTCGCCAGATATGTGGTGAGAATGTTATTATAGCAGAAGGTGAAGAGAATATAGATTTTAGTAATATTATCAGCATGAATGAAAGTTCTGCTTATCTTTGGAAAAAGATACAAGATAAAGAATTTTCAGAAGATGATCTAGTTAAATTATTGATAGAAGAATATGAGGTTGATGAAGTTACAGCAAAATCTGATATTTCTAGTTTAGTTAAGTCATGGCTAAATGCTGGTATAATAGAATAAATTAAAATGGGCAGGATTTTTATTTCCTACCCATTTTAATTTTTATTTAAGATTCTCTATAAACCACGTTGATATTTGTCGTAGCAAATGATTACGGGTGTTACCACCACTTATACCATGATTCCTATTTGTATAGAAATTCTCCTTAAAGTCTTTGTCTGCTTGAATTAAAGCTTCTGAATACTCAATAGTATTTTGTGGATGAACATTGTCATCTGCAAGCCCATGACATATTAACAATGCACCATGCAAATTGTTTGCACGTTCAATTGGGTTTGTTGCATATCCATGTGCATTCTCTTTAGGTGTTCTCATATATCTCTCAGTGTATATTGTGTCGTAGAAGTGCCAGTTTGTAGGAGGAGCCACAGCTACACCTGCAGCAAAGACAGGAGTTCCTTCACTCATTGACATCAAAGTATTGAATCCACCAAAGCTCCAGCCCCAGATACCGATTTTATTTTTATCTACATATTCCTGTTTGCCTAACCAGAGTGCAGTCTCAACTTGATCTTTAGATTCTAGCTCACCAATCTTGAGATATGTACATTTCTCAAATTCAGAACCTCGTCCACCAGTACCACGTCCATCAACACATGCGACAATAAATCCTTGCTGCGCTAGATATTGATCAAATGCGCCTCCATTTCCCATAGAACCAGCACTCCATGAATTTAAGACTTGTTGACTTCCTGGACCGCTATATTGGAACATGATTACAGGATATTTTTTCGTTTTATCAAAATTAGCAGGCTTAACCATCCAGCCATCAAGTTTCACACCTTCAGACGTCGTAAACGAGAACTCTTCACGTGGAGTAAAACCATACTCTTTAATTTTTTCTTTTAGTTCCTTATTATCAACCGGTGTAGAAATTATTTTACCATCATTATTTCTAATAGTATATACATATGGATTATTATAATCACCCCAAGTATTTAAGAAATACTTATAGTCACCAGAGAAAATAGCAAAATTGTAACCAGCAGAATTGGTCAATCTCTCTATATTACCATTTCTTTTGGATACATATATCTGTCTATCATGTGCATTAAGTGCTGCTGCCTGATAATATACATTTCCTGTATTTTCATCAAATCCATACACATCTGTTATATCATAATTTCCGTTTCCAATTTTACGTTGCAAACTGCCATTCATGCTATATTCATATAGGTGCATATAACCATCACGATCACTAGGGAAAATTATAGAATTCTTTCCTATAATAATGTCTTCCATGGCTTCCTCTTTGACATATTTGTCAGCCTTTTCCTTTATCAAGAGTTGAGATGTAGTTGTGCGTGGATTCACACTATATAGATTGAGCTCATCTTGATGACGATTCATCGTGAAGACAATAATCTTTTCAGCTTCTTTCGTTGGTTTTATCCTTGGAATGTAACCATCTTCATTTAAAGGAACTTGAAGCTTGTTAGTTTTATGACTACTAATATTATAACTCCAAACAGATACAATAGAATTATCTTCACCTGCTTTCGGATATTTATAAGAATATATACTAGGATAAACAGAATTATATTCAAGACTTGGTGCCTGTCCTTTGTATAACTCTAATGGATATTGTTTAACTCTGCTTTCATCATATTTCACCCAACATATCATTTTGCTGTCGGCAGTGAAACATAGCGAACGATTTGTTGAAAATTCTTCTTCATTTACCCAATCAGGAACGCCATTGATGACTTCATTAAATTTTCCATCCTTAGTGATCTGACTTTCTGAATTTCCATATAGCAGCTTTACCAGGAAAATATTATTATCTCTAACAAACGCAATTTGTTGACCATCAGGTGACCAAGTAGGTATTTGTTGAGGACCACCATCAGATAATCTTTCAAGTTTACGAGTTGCTACATTATATATATAATATACCGCAGTGAAAGAACGTCTGTAGATTTTGCATGTATTAGTCTGAATAAGTAAAAACTTGGAATCTGGTGACAATATATATCCATCAAAGTCCTTGATTTTCTCACCCTGTGTGTTATTTACATCAAACATGACACCTGTCTGTTTTCCGTTTTTGAACGAGTAAGTAAGAATCTGCTTTCTATCATCGCTGATATTAGCATATTGATCTGTTCCAGGAAGTGGATTTACGCCTGTAACATACTGTGGTGAAAAGGTGTTTCCTGTAACATCTTTCAATGTAATTACCTTAGTAGCATTCATTTGTGATGATGCAAAAAGTAAAGATATACACATTACAAAAAATTTCTTCATATGATGAAAGTTAAGTGTTATAAATTTGAATACAAATTTAATGAAAAAATATCTATTATAAGCTAGCAATAATAAAAAACAAAACAATTATTTTATAATATTGGTATTTTTGTTACAGAACAACAGTAAAAGAAGGCAAAAGTAATAATACATACGCTTTTTTTCATACCTTTGCAACATGAACAGATATTATAATGATTTTTCCACTTGGATAAAAACGGTATTACCATATAAAGTACAAAAGATAAGTATTGATGCAGGATTCTCTTGTCCAAACAGAGATGGCCGAATCAGTTACGGTGGATGTGTATTTTGTGATAACAAAACATTTAATCCGTCGTATTGCAATCCAAAGAAATCTATATCTCAGCAAATTGTAGAAGGCAAAGATTTCTTCAAAAGCAAATACCCAGATATGAAGTATTTGGCCTATTTTCAAGCCTTTACGAATACATACGCACCAATGGCAGAACTAAAAAGAATGTATCGGGAAGCTTTAGAAGTTGAAGACGTTGTTGGAATTGTAATTGGTACTAGACCAGATTGCGTAAGCGACGAATTACTAGATTTTCTTGCAGAACTTAAGACTCAAACATTCATTATAATTGAATATGGTATTGAAAGTTCTAATGATATAACTTTGAAGAATATAAATAGAGGACACAATTTTGAGTGTAGTCGCGATGCTATACAACGAACTCATGAGCGTGGAATTTTATGTTGTGGACATGTCATTTTAGGATTGCCTGGTGAAAATATGGATGAATGTTTGAAACAAGCTAAAATGATATCAGAACTCCCGATTGACATTCTCAAAATTCATCAATTGCAAGTAATTAAAGGAACGAAACTTGCAACGCAATATGCTGAAGAACAGTTCAAAGTTTATGATGTTAAAGAATACATACAACTATTAGCTGAATATATTCGTAATCTTAATCCAAACATAATATTGGAGCGCTTTGTAAGTCAGTCGCCAGCAGATATGCTAATAGCACCCAAATGGGGCTTAAAAAATTATGAATTTACAAACCTATTTATGAATTATTTAAAAGAAAATAATATCAAGCAAGGAGATTCCTATTTAACTGTTATGTGAAAACATCCCTGGTGAACTTCATATTTGATGTGGCAGCGATTTTGTTCGCGCATATCATTGAGCACTTCACTTAAGACCCACTTTAGTGTATCATTTCTTACTTTACGCCTATTCTCACCTGGAGCCTCTACAGTTTTGTACCTATTGTAACATACATCAACAGTTGTTCCATAAAGGTGGCAACTATTTTGGGTTGCATTGCCATTGTGACTTCTTAATTTTTCGACATCAGACTTAGAACGCATAACACTCGTGATGATAATTTTATGAAGTGGTATTCTTTTAACTTGCAGTGAATCAAAGAAGTTACGTCCAATATCTTGAAGTAAAACTGCAGCACGTGGAACTAAGTACGGAATGCTGGATTTTAAATTATCTACACAAAAATATGGATTGCTACCAATATATACAAGTTCACCAATTCTTTGTTCTGCTTCATTACGATTCTGAACCGGATTGACACCATATTTTTTTGCTGAAATCAACTGAACGTCATTTTGGTCAGGAAATGCACGACCAAAATTAGGAACACTATATATTGGATTTTTAACTAATGAGCCATCTTTTTTAAAGAATTTAGAAGCAGTAGGCATTTTTTCAGAAAAGCCATCTGTCTTTTCTATAGATTTATTAGTCGATTCTGCTGATTTATTATATGAACTATCGGATTTAGATATACCAAAATGCGTTTTAGCAATATTTGGAAAAGTACAGCGTATTATGCCAAGTACAACAACAATAACACCAAAACCTTGTATAAATCTATTCTTAGATATCTTCATGATTATATAAACTTCATTTTTAGTCATGCAAAGATATACTAAATATTTGGTAATCTCAAAAAAAAACAATAATTTTGCACCTAAAATTTAAGTATCTCACACATTGATAGAGAAGCATATAGTTCTGGAAGAAATTGACCCGGTAGTCTTCTATGGTGTCAATAATAGTCATTTACAGATGATTAAGTCGCTATTTCCTAAACTCAGAATCGTTGCACGTGACAATGTTATAAGAGTTTTAGGCGATGAGGAGGAAATGGCTAAAATTGAAGAAGACATTGAAACTATGCGTCTGCATGTTTTAAAGTATAATTCGATTACAGACGAAGATATTCTTGATATAATAAAAGGAAAGAAAACCAAAGCTGATGGAACCAAAGGTGTGTTGGTTTACAATATTTCCGGTCGCCCTATCAAGAGCCGTTCCGAGAATCAACAAAAGTTGATTGATGCATTTGAAAAGACCGATATGACATTTGCTGTCGGTCCTGCAGGAACTGGAAAAACATACCTTAGTATAGCGCTAGCAGTAAAAGCATTAAAAGAAAAAACAGCAAAAAAGATTATATTGAGTCGTCCTGCTGTTGAGGCTGGAGAAAAACTAGGTTTCCTTCCTGGTGACATGAAAGATAAAATAGATCCTTATTTGCAACCGCTTTATGATGCTTTGGAAGATATGATTCCTGCTGCTAAGTTGCAAGATATGATGGAGAAACATATTATCCAGATTGCTCCTTTAGCTTTTATGAGAGGAAGAACTTTAAGTGATGCAGTTGTCATTCTTGATGAGGCACAAAATACCACTCCTCAACAAATTCGAATGTTTTTGACTAGAATGGGATGTAGTACAAGAATGATTATAACTGGTGATATGACGCAGATAGATCTACCAAGAGGGCAAAAAAGTGGACTCAAGGAAGCTCTGAATATTCTGGAAGACGTTGAAGGTATTAGTATTGTTAATCTTACTCAAAAAGACATTGTCAGACATAAGCTTGTTACTCGTATAGTTAACGCTTATGACAAATATGACAAAATGAAAGAAAAAGAGAGACAAGATAGCGATATTAAAAAAGCACAGCTACGTGAACGTTTAAATGATGACGGAGATTTTGCTATATTTGAAAAGATTGATAACGATATTAATTAATATTTAAAATGAAGGCTTTAACTAAAACGGATTTCCATTTCGATGGACAGAAAAGTGTTTACCACGGCAAAGTTCGTGACGTTTACAACATCAATGATGACCTAATGGTTATGGTTGCAACTGACAGAATTTCGGCTTTTGACGTTGTCTTGCCGAAAGGAATTCCTTTTAAAGGACAAGTGTTGAATCAAATTGCTGCAAAGTTCTTGGATGCAACTAGTGATATCTGTCCTAATTGGAAACTTGCTACACCAGACCCAATGGTAACAGTAGGATTAAAATGTGAAGGATTTCGTGTTGAAATGATTATCCGCTCTATTCTTACAGGAAGTGCATGGCGCTCTTATAGTGAAGGTTGCAGAGAACTTTGTGGAGTAAATCTACCAGACGGAATGAAGGAAAATCAGTATTTTCCAGAGCCTATAGTCACTCCTACAACAAAAGCTGACGAAGGTCATGATATGAACATCTCAAAAGAAGAAATCATTGCTCAAGGAATTGTTTCAAAGGAAGATTATGAAGTAATGGAAGGCTACACTAAGAAACTATTTAAGCGTGGTCAGGAAATTGCTAAAAAACAAGGACTTATTCTTGTTGATACAAAATACGAATTCGGAAAGCGTGATGGTAAAGTTTATCTAATTGATGAAATTCATACTCCAGATTCAAGCCGCTATTTTTATGCTGATGGATATGAGAGAAAATTCAATGCAGGTGAGCCTCAGAAACAGTTATCTAAGGAATTTGTTCGCCAGTGGCTTATTGAACATAATTTCATGAATGAACCAGGTCAGACAATGCCAGAGATTACTGATGAGTATGCAGAGAGTGTTAGCCAGAGATACATAGAACTTTATGAGCACATAACAGGTGAAAAGCTTGATAAATCAACAGAATCAGGTGATATTGCTGCTAGAATAGAGAAGAACGTATCTGAATATCTCAAAATAGCAAAACACTAAACAGCTAATAAATTGACTGTGGTATACATAAAAATAAATGATGTATAAACAAGAGAAAATAAAGCCGTATGGCAGAGACGAAGACAAAGGTAAGTTAGTTGAACAGATGTTTGACAATATTGCCCCAACTTATGATACTCTGAATCATAGGCTCTCATGGGATATAGACAAAGGATGGCGTAAAAAAGCTATAAAGCAATTAGCACCATTTAAGCCTAAGAACATTTTGGATATAGCGACAGGAACCGGCGACTTTGCGATTTTATCAGCAAAGATGCTGGAGCCTGAGGCTTTAATTGGGGCTGACATTTCTGAAGGAATGATGAATGTCGGCAGACAAAAGGTCGCTAAAGAAGGACTGCAAAACATTATATCATTTGAAAAAGAAGATTGCTTAAACCTTTCCTTTGATAATGACACATTTGATGCAGTTACAGCTTCTTTCGGAATCCGCAATTTCCAAGACTTAGACAAAGGACTATGTGAAATGTATCGAGTCCTTAAAAAAGGTGGACATCTAAGTATTGTAGAGCTTACACAACCAGTCAGTTTCCCAATGCATCAGTTATTTAAGATGTATTCGCATACGATTCTTCCAACCTATGGCAAATTGATTTCGCGAGATTGTAACGCATACAAATATTTAACAGCGACGATAGAAGCATTCCCACAAGGAGAAGTAATGTTAAAAATATTGCATAAGGCTGGTTTTGAAGAAGCTAGTTTCAAGCGATTAACATTTGGTATATGCACGATGTATTTCGCTACTAAATAAAAGCTATTATTATTCTTAAACGCCACAAATATGGACAAATATGGATTAATAGGTATGCCGCTGGGGCATTCGTTTTCAATTGGATATTTCAATGAAAAGTTTGAAAACGAAAAAATCAATGCTAAGTATATCAATTTTGAGATACCTAACATTGAGACTATGCCTGAAATTATAGCTTCAAATCCTGAGCTAAAGGGACTTAATGTGACTATTCCTTATAAGGAAAAAGTGATTAGTTATCTAGATGAGATTAGTCCAGAAGCAAGGGCTATCGGTGCAGTAAATGTTATACGTATTTCTCATAAAGGTAAGAATACTATTCTTAAAGGATATAATAGTGATGTTATAGGTTTCACTAGGAGTATCGAACCTCTTATTGAACAATGTCATAAAAAAGCATTAATTCTTGGAACAGGTGGCGCATCAAAAGCCATAAATTATGGTTTAAAGTCATTAGGACTTGAAACTTTATTTGTAAGCAGATACGAGCGTCCAGGTACTATTCAGTATGAAAAGATTACTCCCGAACTTATTAAAGAGTATAATGTAATCGTGAATTGTACGCCATGTGGAATGTATCCACATGCAGATGAATGTCCTGATTTACCATATGAATATATGGATAATCATACTCTATTGTATGATCTCATATACAATCCAGACATGACTCTTTTTATGCAAAAAGGAGCTCAGAAAGGGGCTACTGTCAAGAATGGTTTAGAAATGCTTTTATTACAAGCCTTTGCTAGTTGGGAATTTTGGAATGAAGACTGAAAAATAGTTATAAATATTATGGACAATAGATATATGATGCGCGGTGTATCCGCAGCAAAAGAGGATGTACACAACGCTATCAAGAATATAGACAAAGGAATCTTTCCTCAGGCATTCTGTAAAATAATACCTGATATATTGGGAGGAGATCCTGAATATTGCAATATCATGCATGCTGATGGTGCTGGCACAAAGTCATCACTTGCTTACATGTATTGGAAAGAAACAGGAGATCTTGATGTTTGGAAAGGCATTGCACAAGATGCAATTGTAATGAATACAGATGATTTACTATGTGTCGGTGCTGTAGATAATATTCTTGTATCAAGTACAATTGGCCGCAATAAGATGTTGATTCCAGGAAATGTGATTTCTGCTATTATAAACGGGACAGATGATCTTTTGACTGAAATGCGAAAAATGGGAATCGGCATTTACCCTACTGGAGGCGAGACTGCTGATGTAGGTGATCTTGTAAGAACAATTATTGTAGACTCTACAGTGACATGCCGAATGAAACGTAGTGATGTTATAGACAACGCTAACATATGTCCTGGTGATGTTATAGTAGGACTGAGTTCTACGGGGCAAGCTACCTATGAGAATAAATATAATGGCGGTATGGGAAGTAATGGACTTACTAGTGCACGACATGATGTATTTGCAAAATACCTTGCTGAAAAATTCCCTGAAAGTTATGACCATGCTGTTCCTGAAGAATTAGTTTTCAGTGGTAAATATAAATTAACGGATCCCGTTGATGAAAGTCCATTGAACGCTGGAGAATTAGTACTCTCTCCTACTCGAACATATGCACCTGTAATTAAAAGGTTGCTAGATAAATTACGCCCAGAAATTCATGGCATGGTACATTGTACAGGTGGTGCACAAACAAAAGTGTTACACTTTGTAAGTGATAACTGTAAAGTGATAAAAGATAACATGTTCCCTATCCCACCATTATTCAAGGCGATTAAAGAATGTTCAGGAACTGATTGGAAAGAAATGTATCAGGTTTTCAATATGGGACACAGAATGGAGATATATGTTAAACCAGAATTTGCTGATGAAATAATCAAGATTAGCAATGAGTTTAATATTGATGCACAGATTGTTGGTCGCATTGAAGAAGGAAAGAAGAGTTTGACAATTAAATCTGAATACGGGACATTTGAATACTAAACCAAGCCTTTAAAAGCTTAAAGGTAAGAATGTCACCAAAAAGATAACAACTAATATACATATATGCCAGAAAATAATAGCATACTAGAGAAATTGGACGGACTTGAGAGCCGTTTCGAAGAAGTCAGTACACTTATCACTGATCCAGATGTCATAGCGGATCAATCAAGATATGTAAAGCTCACCAAGGAATGGAAAGACCTTGGTGATATAATGGAAGCACGTAAGGATTATCTTGCATGCCTTAATTCGATTAAGGAAGCAAAAGATATTCTTACCAATGAGAATGATGCTGACATGAAAGAAATGGCTCGAGAGGAATTGCAAGAAAATGAAACTCTTCAACCACAGATTGAAGAGAAAATTAAAATGCTTTTAGTTCCTAAAGATCCTGAAGACGCGAAAAATGTCCAAATGGAAATTAGAGCTGGTGCTGGCGGTGATGAAGCAGCACTATTTGCCGGCGATTTATTTAATATGTATAAGAGATATAGTGACACTAAAGGATGGAATCTTAGTATTACAGATATCTCAGAAGGTGCAGTTGGCGGCTATAAGGAAATTGATTTTGTTATCAGCGGAGCAGATGTATATGGCACTATGAAATATGAAAGTGGTGTACATCGCGTTCAACGTGTTCCATCAACTGAATCTCAGGGAAGAATGCAGACAAGTGCTGCAACTGTTGCAGTATTGCCTGAAGCAGATAAATTTGAGGTAAACATAAACGAAGGTAACATAAAATGGGATACATTCCGTTCTAGTGGTGCTGGTGGTCAGAATGTAAATAAGGTTGAGTCTGGAGTAAGATTACGCTATCCTTGGAAAAATCCAAATACAGGCGAAGTAGAAGAGATTCTTATTGAATGTACAGAAACACGTGATCAGCCAAAAAATAAGGAACGCGCATTAAGTCGTTTATATACATTTATTCATGATCGTGAACATCAAAAATATGTAGACGATATTGCTAGCAGAAGAAAAAGCCTTGTATCAACAGGTGACCGTTCTGCAAAAATTAGAACATATAATTTTCCACAGGGACGTGTTACCGATCATCGCATTGGTTATACAACTCACGACCTTCAGGGATTTCTTAATGGAAACATTCAAGATATGATAGACGCCTTAACCGTTGCTGAGAATGCAGAGAAGCTTAAGGCTGAAAGTTTGTAAATATAAGAATCAATAGAGTTACTTATTATGAATAGAACGGATTTAGTTAAGCAAATATTCAATAAAAAAAGTTTTTTGTGTGTTGGACTTGATGTTGATATTAATAAAATACCTAAACATTTATTGAAGGAAGAAGATCCTATATTTGCTTTTAATAAAGCCATTATAGATGCTACAGCTGAATATTGTGTAGCATACAAACCAAATTTGGCATTTTATGAATGCTATGGTATTAAGGGTATGATAGCTTTTGAGCGCACCATAAGTTATTTAAAGTCATCATATCCAGAACATTTCATTATAGCAGATGCCAAGCGAGGTGATATAGGTAATACAAGTACAATGTATGCCAAAACTTTTTTTGAAGAATATAACTTAGATGCTTTAACTGTTGCTCCATATATGGGAGAAGACAGTGTTAAGCCATTCCTTAACTACAATAATAAATGGGTTATATTATTAGCTCTAACAAGTAATAAAGGTAGTCATGATTTCCAACTTACCGAAGATAAAAATGGAGAAAGACTCTTTGAAAAAGTTTTAAGCAAGAGTCAGGAATGGGGAAATGATGAAAATATGATGTATGTTGTAGGTGCAACACAAGGAAAAATGTTTGAAGATATTCGCAAAATTGCACCAAATTATTTTTTGCTTGTTCCTGGTGTTGGCGCACAAGGAGGTAGCTTGCAGGAAGTATGTAAATATGGAATTATAAAGGATTGTGGATTACTTGTAAATTCATCACGTGGTATAATTTTTGCAAGTGATGGTGTTGATTTTGCAGCCGCAGCTGCAGCAAAGGCTCATGATCTTCAGAAAGAAATGGCAGAAGAATTATCAAAACTTGTTTAAGATCCACAATATAGATAGTGTAAAGAGTAATCTTTCGCGATCATAACATTAAAATTCAAATAATATCTTAGTTATTAATCATAACTGAATAAAATTTGCTATATTTGCAAAATTATTATAGAATTTGATATATAAATATGGAATTTACAGCAAAACAAGTAGCCCAATTTATTCAGGGAAGTATTGAGGGTGATGAAAACGTAACAATCAATACATTTGCAAAAATAGAGGAAGGTGTAACGGGAGCGATCTCGTTCCTTTCCAACCCCAAATATACTCATTACATTTATGAAACAAAATCATCAGTAGTTCTTGTTGATGACACATTAGTATTAGAAAAACCTGTCAAAGCCACTATAATTCGTGTAGCTAATGCTCGTGATTGCGTAGCAAAGTTATTACAAATGTATGATGCAGCTATGCGCCCTAAAAAAAGCGGTATTGATTCTTTAGCTTCTATTTCTTCTAAAGCTCAAATCGGGAAAGATGTATATATCGGAGCTTTTGCATGTATTGGTGACGGAGCTGTTATTGGTGATGGATGCCAAATATATCCAAATTCAGTTATTGGAGACAATACGAAATTGGGCCATGATTGTATAATTTATCCAAATGTTACCATTTATATGGGATGTAAATTAGGAAACAGAGTAACAATTCATTCAGGAAGCGTTATTGGTGCTGACGGTTTTGGATTTGCCCCTAATGGAAAAGATGGATATGACAAAATACCTCAAATAGGAATTGTAACTATTGAGGACGATGTTGAAATTGGTGCTAACACATGTGTAGACCGCTCTACCATGGGCAGTACTATTATACGTAAAGGTGTAAAGCTAGACAATCTTGTACAAATAGCGCACAATGTTGAAGTTGGTGAAAATACTGTAATGTCAGCACAAGTTGGTATTGCAGGAAGCACTAAAGTTGGACAATGGTGTATGTTTGGAGGTCAAGTTGGTATATCTGGACATATTGAGATTGGCGATCAAGTATTTATTGGCGCCCAAAGTGGAGTTATTGGTAATCTAAAGAGTAACCAAACACTTATAGGAACTCCCCCAATGAGTAAACTTTCTTATTTTAAATCACAAGCTTTATTTCAGAAATTACCTGAGATATATAAAGAATTAGCGGCTTTAAAAAAGGAAGTTGCAGAACTTAAAAAACAAAAATAACGATAAGATATGGAAACTATAAAGCAAACAACTCTAAAGGGTAGCTTTTCACTCTTTGGAAAAGGATTGCACACTGGATTAGATCTTACAGTAACTTTTAATCCAGCTCCAGAAAATACCGGATATAAAATTCAGCGCATAGACGTTGATGGACAACCTATTATTGATGCTATAGCAGAGAACGTAGTTGATACTCAAAGAGGTACAGTTCTTGCAAAAGGTGATGTAAAAGTTTCTACCGTAGAACACGGTATGGCAGCTCTCTATGCTTCAGGTATTGACAATTGCCTTATTCAAGTAAACGGACCAGAATTTCCTATTTTGGATGGTTCTGCAGCCATGTATGTCAAGAAAATTAAAGAAGTTGGCACTACAGAGCAAAATGCAGCTAAGGACTACTACATCATTCGACATAAGTTAGAAATAAAAGACGAAGAAACAGGATCTGTCATTACGATACTTCCTGATGATCAGTTTAGTTTAACAGCGATGTGTTCTTTTAATTCTAAGTTCATCAATAGTCAATTTGCCACACTTGATAATACTAGCACATTTGACGAAGATATTGCGGCTGCAAGAACATTTGTTTTCGTACGTGATATCGTTCCTTTGCTCGAAGCAAATTTAATTAAGGGTGGTGATTTGGATAATGCTATCGTTATTTACGAACGTGAGGTTAGTCAGGAAAAGCTCGATCAATTAGCTAATGTACTGAAAGTCCCTCATATGGATGCAACTAAGGTTGGCTACATACAGCACAAACCACTTATGTGGGAAAACGAATGCACACGTCATAAACTACTTGATATTATTGGTGATATGGCTCTCATTGGCAAACCAATAAAAGGTAGAATCATAGCTACAAGACCTGGCCATACTATTAATAATAAGTTTGCTAGACTTATGCGTAAAGAAATACGCAAGCATGAAGTTCAAGCTCCAATATATAATCCTAACGAAGATCCTATCATGGACAATATTCGCATACGTGAACTATTGCCACATAGATATCCTATGCAGTTAGTAGACAAGATTACATCTATCGGCTCAACAAGCATTGTTGGTGTGAAAAATGTAACAGCTAACGAGCCATTCTTTACAGGTCACTTCCCTAACGAACCTGTAATGCCAGGAGTATTAATGATTGAAGCAATGGCTCAATGTGGAGGTTTATTGGTTCTAAGCCAACTTGAAAATCCAGAAAGCTACTCAACATATTTTTTAAAAATAGACGATGTTAAATTTCGCCAGAAAGTTGTTCCTGGAGACACATTACTATTTAGAGTTGAACTTTTAAATCCTGTAAGACATGGAATCAGTTCAATGAAAGGATATATGTTCGTTGGAGATCAAGTTGTTTCCGAAGCAACATTTACAGCACAAATAGTAAAAAATAAGTAATTATATATGAATCAAATTAGTCCACTTGCCTTTGTACATCCTGAGGCAAAATTAGGAGATAATAATATTATTGGACCGTTCTGTTATATTGATCGTGACACTGTCATTGGTGATAACAATATATTCCAGAATAGTGTAACTGTCAATGTTGGCGCACGTATTGGTAATGGAAATGAGATATTCCCTGGCGCAAGCATTTCAACAAAACCACAGGATTTAAAATTCAATGGAGAGATAACTACTTGTGAAGTTGGTAACAATAATAGTATACGTGAAAATGTAACTATTTCAAGAGGAACAGCATCTAAAGGAACTACAAAGGTTGGAAGCAACAATTTGCTAATGGAGAATATGCATGTTGCTCATGATTGCTTGTTAGGAAATGGATTGATAATAGGAAACTCTACAAAATTTGCAGGAGAAGTTGTCATCGATGACAATGCGATTGTAAGTGCCGCTATATTATGTCATCAGTTCTGCCATATTGGTGGTTACGTCATGATTCAAGGTGGAAGTCGTTTTTCTCAAGATATTCCTCCATATATTATTGCAGGTAAATTCCCTGTAAAATATTGTGGACTAAATCTTATTGGACTTAGACGAAGAGGATTTAGTAATGAGTTGATTGAGCATATTCATTCTGCCTACAGATTACTTTATTCTAAAGGTATCATATCTGAGGGTATTAATGAAATTAAGAATAATCTGCAAATTACTCCTGAAATCCAATATATCATTGATTTCGTAGAGACATCTAAACGAGGAATTATCAGATAGATGAAAACTCTCGTTGTTGTTCTTGGACCTACTGGCGTTGGGAAGACAGAATTATGTCTAAACATTGCTAAACATCTAAAATCACCAATCATTAATGCTGATTCTAGACAAATTTTTGCAGAGATGCCAATTGGCACTGCTGCCCCTACAAAAGAACAACAACGAGAAGTTTTACATTATTTTGTTGGTAATCACAATATTACTGATTATTATAGTGCAGCCATGTTTGAAGAGGATGCTATAAATACTATAGATAAACTTTTCAAAGATGGTCATAATAGTGTATTAATGTCTGGTGGAAGTATGATGTACATTGATGCTGTATGCAAAGGCATTGATGACATCCCTACTATAGACGAAAGCACAAGAGAAAAATTAAAGATTGAGTTTGAAAGAGATGGATTAGACAAACTCGTTGACAAGTTAAAAGTTCTAGATCCAGAACATTGGCTTATTGTTGATAAAAAAAATCCACGAAGAGTTATACATGCTTTAGAAATATGCATGATGACTGGTAAGACTTATACTTCATTCAGAAGAAATACTAATAAAAAGCGACCTTTTAATATTTTAAAAATAGGACTAAACCGAGACCGTGAAGAGTTATATGAAAGAATTAATAAGCGAGTCTTAAATATGATAGACGAAGGGCTTGTTAATGAAGTATTACAACTATATAACTTCCGAAATCTAAATGCTCTCAATACTGTTGGATATAAAGAAGTGTTTGACTATTTAGATGGGCTTCTAACATTAGACGAAGCAACAAGGCAAATACAATCCAATTCGCGAAGATACATGCGTAAGCAGCTTACGTGGTTCAAACGTGATGAAAGTATTAAATGGTTTAATCCAAACAACGTTGAAGAAATTTTAAAATACATAGATAAAAACGTGTAAATATTAATTTATTTATTACATTTGTACTGTAAAAGAGATAATTATAGAATTATGAATAAAATCAAGAGATTATTTAAATGGAGTCTGCGTTGTGCTCACAATTTTTGGCCGTGGTACAAATCCTTGTATAAAGGACGCGCTTGGTACACAAAGACTGTGATAGGCTTCCTCTCATGCATTGTAGCTTTTATTATCTATCTAGGAATGGTAGATATGAACTTCCTTTGGTTATTTGGTAAATCTCCAGGCTATTTTTCAGGAATTTTAGATCCTGAAACGAGCGAAGCTTCAGAAATTTACAGTGCTGATGGTAAACTAATTGGCAAATATTTTAATGAGAATAGAACACCTGTTAAATATGAAGAAGTTAATCCTAAATTTTTCAAGGCTCTAGTTGATACAGAAGATGAACGCTTCTACAAGCATATGGGTATTGACCCTATTGGTTTGTTTGGTGCTTTAAAAGATGCTATCCTTCATCATGACAGTCGTGGTGCATCAACAATCACACAGCAGCTTGCTAAAAATATGTTCCGAGTTAGATCTCAATACTCTACAGGACTTATTGGAAAGATACCAGGATTAAAAATTCTTATTGTCAAAAGTAAGGAGTGGATTATTGCGACCAAACTTGAAACAGTATATTCAAAGAAGGAAATTATAACAATGTATGCTAATACAGTTGATTTCGGTTCTAATTCTTATGGAATCAAGACTGCAGCTAAAACATATTATAATACTACTCCAAGGGACTTAAGTACTGACCAAGTTGCAGTATTAGTTGGTATGCTGAAAGCAACATCATACTATAATCCTAAGACTAATCCTGAGAATTGTTTAAAGAGACGTAACACCGTGTTACTCAATATGGTAACTCATGGTGATTTAAGTCGCACAGAAATGGATTCTTTGAAAGAATTACCAATTAAACTTGACTTCAAGATTGAAGAGAATTATGATGGTCAAGCTAAATATTTCCGTGAAGCAATCGCTGATTATCTTAAAAGTTGGTGTAATGAAAATGGTTATGACCTCTACTCTAGTGGCTTAAAAATTTATACTACTGTTGATTCTCGTATGCAGCAATATGCAGAAGAAGCTGCTAGAAAGCAGATGAAACAAGTTCAACAGAATTTTAATAACCATTGGGATATTTATCGTAATCAAAGTTCAAATTGGTTGCGTCAGGAACCATGGCAGGATGAAAATCATAAGGTTATACCGAATTTCATCCAAAATATTGCGCAGCATCAACCATTCTATAAAGCATTATTAACTCGTTTCCCACATAACCCTGACTCTGTAAATTACTATTATAGAGAATGGAAACATCCAGTAAAGGTGTTTGATTACGACAAGGGTCAAATTACCAAGATAATGACTTCTGAGGATTCGATTAAATATATGACAACATTTATGCACTGCGCATTTGTTGCTATGGAACCTCAGTCAGGTGCTGTAAAAGCATGGGTTGGTGATATTGACTTTAATTCTTGGAAATACGATAAGGTTACAGCTATGCGTCAACCTGGTTCTACATTTAAGCTTTTTGTTTATACTGAAGCTATGAATCAAGGACTTACGCCATGTGACAAACGTAGAGATGAATACATTTCTATGCAGGTATATGACAAGATAAAGAAGAAAGTAGTTACTTGGACACCAGGTAATGCAAACGGTTCATTTAGTGGTGATTCTATTCCTCTGAAGAGTGCTTTTGCAAAGAGTATAAATTCAGTAGCTGTTAGATTAGGACAAGAGATGGGCATTAAGCGCATTATTGAAACGGCTAAGAAGATGGGTATAAACAGTCCTCTGGATGATACACCTTCATTAGCATTAGGTTCTAGTGATGTAAATCTTCTTGAGATGGTAAATGCATATTGCGTGGTAGCTGATAATGGTAAGCACCATGACCCAGTATTAGTTACAAGAATCGTCGATAAAGATGGTAACGAAGTATATGTTGGTCCAACGAAGAGTGAACAAGTTATTCCATATAAGAGTGCTTTCTTGATGCAGCAGATGCTACAAGGTGGTATGCGTGAAGCAGGAGGTACATCACAATCACTTTGGGGATATGTTGGTGACTATAAGGATACTGAGTTTGGTGGAAAAACAGGAACAAGTAACAACCATTCAGATGCATGGTTTATGGGTGTCAGTCCAAAACTTGTTGTCGGAGCCTGGGTAGGTGGAGAGTATCGATGTATTCACTTCCGAACCGGAGCCTTGGGGCAAGGATCTCGAACGGCATTACCTATTTGCGGATATTTCTTACAAGCACTATTCAAAGATCCTGCTTTCAAACAATATCATGGCAAATTCGATAAGCCTCATGATGACGATATCACGAGAGACATGTACACATGTGCAAGTTATTCTCCACCTGTCAAGAAAGATACAACAAGACATGATAGTGTAATTTCTGAACAAGAAATACTTTTGGATGAGAATGGTGAGCCAATCACTGGAAATTCAGAGTCTAGTGATGAAAGTACAACTCCAAAGTCAAGTAAATCGAGTGACAAGTCAATAAAATCAGTTGAGCCGAAAAAGAAACATAAGCCAACAGAACAGCAAGTTAATCTTGACAACTTGTAAATAACTTATTCAAGATAAAAAATATCGAGAACATAGATATGAATAATCTGGAGTTGCAGAACGCGCTCCAGATTATTAATTTTACCCATCGCTCTCTTTTCCTAACAGGAAAAGCTGGGACGGGTAAATCTACTTTTTTGCGCTACATAGCAAATACAACAAAAAAGAAACACATTATTCTTGCTCCTACAGGAATTGCAGCTATTAATGCTGGAGGTGCAACGTTACACAGTTTTTTCAAACTACCTTTTTATCCATTACTCCCAGATGATATAAAGTTTTCACCAAGGAATATTCGCAATACACTCAAATATAATGCTGAGAAAATAAAGCTTATCAAAGAAGTAGAGCTTATCATTATTGACGAGATAAGCATGGTGAGATCTGATATTATTGACTTCATCGACAAAGTATTGCGAATATACTGTAGAAACATGAGAGAACCATTTGGAGGGAAACAAATGCTCTTTGTGGGCGACATCTATCAGTTAGAGCCTGTTTTAAAAGAAGATGAATGGAAAATACTTCAGCCATACTACCCTTCAAAATATTTCTTTGATGCAAAAATATTTCGTACATTTCAACTAATATCAATTGAACTAAAAAAGGTCTATAGGCAAAGCGATCCTTTGTTTATTGATATTCTTGATCACATACGTACATCAAATATCACTAAGGGTAATTTAAATGTCTTGAATGAAAGAGTTGGCAAAGAACTTGATAATGAAGATTCAAGTCTTGCTATAACGCTATCTACCCGCAGAGATACTGTTGACTATATCAATAATGAGAAACTGAAACTTATCGATGAAGAGCCAACAATGTTTTATGGCATCATAAACGGAGAGTTCCCTCAAAGCAGCCTCCCTACTCCAATTGAACTTGAATTAAAGCTAGGTGCTCAAATTTTATTTGTAAAGAATGATATTAAGAAACGTTGGGTAAATGGCACTCTGGGTACAGTAATTGGACTTGACAGTGCAGATGATGGCTTTATTCTAGTGCGAACAGAGAATGGCGATGATGTTGAAGTAGAGCAAGAAATTTGGAGTAATGTTAAGTATACCTATAATTCTAAAGAAAAGAAGATTGAAGAAGACGAAATTGGCACCTATCGACAATTTCCTTTGCGACTTGCGTGGGCTATAACAGTACATAAAAGTCAAGGCTTAACATTTACAAGAGTTAAAATTGATTTTACTGGTGGAGTATTTGCTGGTGGACAAGCTTATGTAGCCTTGTCTAGATGTACTTCAATGGAAGGAATCAGTCTTAAGGAACCAATAAGATGGGAAGATATTTTTATACGAAAAGAGGTCGTTAATTTTGCAAAAGGTTACAATGATGATAACATTCTAAATACAGCATTAAAACAAAGCAAAGCTGACAAACAATATCATGATACAGTAAAAGCTTTTGATACTGGAAACATGCAAGCTGCTTTAGATAATTTCTTTCTGGCAATTCATAGTAGGTATGATATTGAGAAACCTTCAGTAATAAGATATATTCGTAAAAAGTTGAATATTATCAATGAATTGAAAAAACAAAATGATATACTCACAGAGAATATAAAAAAGAGAGACAAATTTTTAAAAAAGTTGGCCGTAGAATATGTCTTAATGGGTAAAGAATGTGAAGCTGCACACATGAAAGATGCAGCAATAAAGAATTACCAAAAAGCCCTTGAACTATATCCAAGCATAACTGAAGCAAAGAAAAAATTGGATAAATTGATGAACGAATAGAAAATAAGGTCAAAAAAATTTTGATATATCTTTACTTTCGCTTACCTTTGCTAATAATTAAATTATCAAATATGAAACCGACAGAACAAACCACACAGCAGATTGAGAGATTCATTAATAAAATTGCTCAGAAATTTCCTGAGAATGAAGATCCTTCGTTATTGACTGATATACATATTATCGTTAGTCAAGATAGTGGTGAGATGCTTGCATTTGATGATGATGATGCTGAAATCACTCGTTGTGTCGTAGAGCAGTGGATTGATAATAAAGATGATGATTTCTACGATCAGATAACAAACATCTTGCGTTCTATTTTACAAGAAAATAGTAAAATTATTGATAATTTCGGCATTTTGAAACCATACAGTTTTGTTCTTGAAAATGATGATAATGAAAATATCGCAGAACTATATCTTGCAGATGACGAAACTGTTATTCTAGGTGGTGATTTAATGGAAGGTCTTAATAAAGATTTAGATAATTTCCTTGATAATTTGATTAAGGAATGTAATTAAAGGTTGATTTGTTATTTGAGAATTTTAAATTACCTTTTTCTTTTTAGCGATCTTTATTCACGTTATGACTGTTAGTCGTAATTCAATTACTTTGTGCATTAAAAGATTTCTTTTACTAAGAAAAGGAGGCACTTGGAGTTCTCAAAACTTTTATTCTACCCTATCAAAAGGTAGTAGCAATATTATAGTTTATAATTATTTTGATTTGTACACTTTTATTGTGTCAATTAAATACTATATATTTCACTATTAAAGTAGCCAGCGAACATGAAAGCTACTTGATAAAATAAAAAGATTCATCGTTGATTTAGCAGGTAAACCTTCACCAAGTTGAGAAAGTTTCCAGAAAAAAAGAAAAATTACCTACATTACCTACATTTTGGCTTAAACCATTAACAGTCAATCGATTAAAGTATGTATAAGAATGCCTTTTCCTACATATTTCATACATGACTCCTACATTATTAGCACGTATTTGCACGCAAAACGGTGAATTTTCTCGGGTCATCTGCAAAAGTCCGTGGATAAAAGTTGATATGGTAGCCTTATTTTTGCCCCAAGATGTTGCCCAGTTGTGATGGAAGCCTTATCTTTGCATCCATGGGAAAGAAAGCTTCTACGTTT
>JAGPJJ010000208.1 GCA_018054505.1 Prevotella sp. | reverse complement strand
AAACTTTATGTCGTAGAAATGTCATCTAGAATGATATTCATTGCTCAAATATATGATTTATTCATAAATTAGTGGAGGTTAGTGGATGATAGTGGAGGTTATCCTCCACCACTAAATGATTGATTTATAATAACTTAAACCATGCGTGGAGGATATTTCGTGATTTTGAACATTTTTGGTTTTTCGTCAATTATTCTCATACTGCAGTATGCAGCACGATTATTTCCATTTTCAGAAAAGAAATATCCCGAATCTGATAAGATTGTTATACCAATTGCACATGGCTTCTGAGTTTAAGCTTTATTTGTTGTCACTATAAAGTGATTTTTTTTGTGAATTAAACAAACTTAGACCCCTTTTTTATTTCAAATTTACGTTAATAGATGCATCTGATTAGTCACTTGCGAAAGTTTAGATTCTTATACAAATTCATTTGAATATAATGTTGCAATACAAAATCTAATACCATGAATCGCGATGATAGAATTGTTGGTGTTTCTCTCATGATATAATACCGAAATTGTTAATAGAGCAAGTGTTATGATTTATATCATTTTGAGTTTTACAAGTGTCAGTGTCATATCTTAAAAAGCTCTCAAACATCAACGGATATGCACGATTTGTCTCAATTTCTTTATTTTCTGTTGCATGCCATTTTATCTAGTATATCATATACTTTTTGTAGTGTAACAAAATGTTATCGTTTTCATAATAATATGTTTCATTTAAACAGAATTAATGTTTTTAGGTTTTACGGGACAAAATATTTGTATTATCTTTGCGTAAATCAAAACCATTTATACAGGTTGAAATTTATGAAAGATACTAATGCCGAATTCAGTTTAATAGCTGAATATTACTCTCAACATTACGAAGAGCTAAAAGCCTTTGTTGCTAAACGCTTGCTATATAGCGAGACTGCTGAGGACATTGTTCAAAATGTTTTCTTGAAGTTGATGTCTATTGATAGTATGGTTACTCCTGTTACATTACCGAGCCTTGTTTACACCACGGCCCGCAATTTGATTTATGATTATTGGCGTCATCGTAAGTATGTTGACGAATATGAACATTATGTTAAGCATTCTGGAGGAATGTTTGCTGGAGTTTCTTCTGATAATCCAATGTCGGTATATTCTGTAAATGAGATTAATGAGATTTTAGAACACGGCATAATATCTTTATCTGAACATCAACAAAAGATTTATCGACTAAATATATATAGTGGAATGAAGGTATCTGAAATTTCAAAGACATTAGATATGAATTATAAAAGTGTAGAACATAGGCTTGGTTCTGCACGCAAGGAAGTTAGAGAGTATATACGAAAGGCTTTGGCCTAATGTGAACATCGTTTATATATATGTACATTAAAAAAGAGGTCTCATTTTAAGACCTCTTTTCTTTTTTATATGGAGAATATGATTTACTCTTGTGGAATATTCTTAAGTATTTCCAAAAGGTGATCCCAAACCATTTGAACAGTAGGGATGAACAAACATTCGTCTGGAGTGTGAACATTGCGTAGGGTAGGACCAAAACTTACCATATCAAGATTAGGATACTTTTCAGAGAAAAGTCCACATTCCAATCCTGCATGAATACCTTTAACTACAGGATCTTTACCAAATAGTTTTCTATATGCTTCTACAGTGATTTTAACAAGTTTGCTTTCTGGATTCATTTTCCATGCTGGATAACCGTCGGTTTGCTCAACGTTCGCTCCTGCAAGTTCAAATGCAGCCTTTACAGTATTTGCCATATTGCGAAGATTGCTCATTACATTACTTCTTTGGCTTGAAACAATAACAATTTTATCTTCTTCAGTCTGCACGCTGGCAACATTGCTTGAAGTCTCAACCATGTATGCTATAGCTTCGTCTTGGCAGTTTGTTAGTGGGCCATTGTCTAAAGCTTGCAAAGATAGAATTACATTGCGTGATGCTGACTGTGGCAAAACGTCTTGTGCATCAGTGCTGTGCATGTCCCAAACCATTGTTGAGTCTGTTACGTGGAACTCATCTTCAACGTCTGCTGCAAATATGTTCCAATCAGCCATAACCTTTTCTTTCTTGTCGCTAGGAACTGCAAATAATATTTTACCATCGCGAGGAATAGCATTGTGCATTTTTCCAGAGTTCCATTGTGCTAGACGAATGTCCATGATGTCCTGTTCCATATATAAGAAGCGTGCCAAAATCTTAATAGCGTTTGCTCTCTTCTTGTTTATATCATCACCAGAGTGACCACCATTGAGTCCTTTTAGTGAACCTTCCATAAAGAAGTAGTTGGTAGGAGCTTTCTCACGTTTGAAAGTGAATGTTGCTGTGGTGTTGATACCTCCAGCACAGCTTACAAATATCTGTCCCTCGTCTTCAGAGTCGAGGTTTATAAGATATTTACCGCTCATGAAATCTGATTTCATACCGAACGCTCCAGTAAGTCCAGTCTCTTCATCACGTGTAAATACGCATTCAACAGGACCGTGCTCAATGTCATCACTGGCTAGGATAGCTAATTCTATAGCATCTCCAATTCCATCATCTGCACCAAGAGTAGTTCCTTTTGCGTGTAACCATTCTCCGTCAACATATGTCTGTATAGCGTCTTTGTGAAAATCAAAGTCAACATCAACTAGTTTGTCACATACCATATCCATGTGGCTTTGTAGTATTGTTGTTGCACGGTTTTCGAATCCCTTTGTGGCAGCTTTGCGTATAAGCACATTACCTGTTTCGTCAACTTTTGTCTCAAGATTATGTTCTTTACCAAACTTCTTAAGATACTCTATCATCATGTCCTCGTGCTTTGAAGGACGTGGAATTTTGTTGATTTCTGCAAACTGCTCAAATACATGAGCTGGTTTTAATTCTGAATTACTCATTTTTTATATCTTTTTATTTTGTTTTATTTTGTCCTTTTATTGTTTTATGTTACCTTTGCCACTGTTTAGTGTAAAAGAATCACTGCAAAAGTAATAAAAATGGTAGAAACATTATTATTGAGCGTGTTAATAATTGCTATCTGTGTTGCATTATTATGCGTGAAAATCATTCTTCG
>JAGPJJ010000050.1 GCA_018054505.1 Prevotella sp. | reverse complement strand
TTTATCTCTATTGAATGATTCTTTGAACGAAGCATCATGCTCACATTATGTTCCTGATCTATCACCTGAATATACAATTGAGTTTTGCCAACAGCACTCTCTACCATTGTAGAAATATCAGTAACAACAGTCTCATCAATGGCATCGCTGCTGATTGTTATCGTAAACTTCTCTAAACGATTAGCCTTTATTGTCTGCATGTACTGAATATCAGAAATTCGGAAATCATAGAAATTACTATCACGATACTTCTGCTGGCATTTCGCTTTGATATACACGATACAACCCTCTGTAAGTAATCCTCGCCATTTGCCCCAATCCTCACCAAAGAAAGCAAGTTCGCCGCTACCTTCAAAATCTTCAATTGTGACAAAGCCACATGGTTTGCCTGTCTTTGTAAACTTTGATTTCACGCCCGTAACAATACCACCCATGGTAATTTCCTCTTTCTTGGTCAACTCTTCTTTATTGTCAAGTTCTGAGCAATGCGTGTTACACATTGTATTCAAGATAATACTAAATTCATCAAGCGGATGTGCACTGATATATATTCCCACAAGATCACGCTCACGGTTTAACTTTTCAATGTTACTCCAACCTTCAGCTTCTACAGGCTGAGGACGTGCTATCTCGACAGCTTGCTCTCCACCGAAGAGTGAATTCTGAGCTTCACGTTGTTCTGTCTGGAATAACTGACCATAACGAACCAAAACATCTAAGAATGTTTCACCCTTTTGATTAGCAGCCAAATACTGTTCACGCTGGAATGCGAAATTATCAAAACCACCACTTAATGCAAGTGACTCAAAGGCCTTTCTATTTACGCAACTATAATCTACACGCTCAGCGAAATCATAGATATCCTTGTAAGGTCCATTATCTTCGCGCTCTTTCACTATTGCTAGAGCAGCACCCTCGCCCATTCCTTTAATAGCAGATAGACCGAAACGAATCTCACCTTTCTTGTTAACACCAAACTCAGAGTAACTCTCATTTACATCTGGTCCAAGAGTGGCAATCTTCATGTTCTGGCATTCCTCCATCAACTTCGTGATTTCGGTAATCTGGCTAAATCTACGGGTCATCAGCGCAGCCATATATTCTGCTGGATAATGAGCCTTAATATAAGCAGTCTGATAAGCTACCCAAGAATAACATGTGGCATGAGATTTATTGAAAGCGTAAGAAGCAAACTTCTCCCAGTCTGTCCATATCTTTTCAAGCACCTTTGGATCATGGCCATTTTCTTGTCCCTGCTTAATAAATTTAGGCTTCATTGCATCAACGATAGCCTTTTTCTTCTTTCCCATCGCCTTACGCAAAGCATCACTCTCACCTCGAGTGAAACTAGCCAACTGACGAGAAAGAAGCATCACTTGCTCCTGATATACTGTGATTCCATAAGTATCCTTAAGATACTTCTCCATACAGGGTATATCATAAGTAACAAGAGACGGATCATGCTTTCTCTTAATGAAATCAGGGATATAGTCCATAGGGCCCGGACGATAAAGGGCATTCATGGCTATCAAGTCCTCGAACACTGTAGGGTGAAGTTCACGTAGATACTTCTGCATACCCGGAGATTCAAACTGGAATGTACCAATAGTACGTCCTTCCTGATACAACTTATATGTTAGTTCGTCATCAATAGGAATAGTATCCAAATCCACATCATCACCAACAGTCTTCTTGATAACCTTGCATGCTTCTTTCAACTCGGAAAGAGTCTTCAAGCCCAAGAAGTCCATCTTGATAAGTCCGGTAGACTCAATGACGTGTCCGTCATATTGTGTAACAGCAGTTTTCAATCCTGGGAAATCAGGGTCATCAGCTGTAGAAACAGGAACCCAATTACTGATTGGGTCACGACAGATGATGAAACCACAGGCGTGAATACCCGTTCCACGCACCGTACCCTCAAGCATCTTAGCATATTTAATCGTGTTACGCTCTCGAATATCTGTTGATACCTCAGCCTCTCTTAATTCAGGAGTACATTTAATGGCATTTGTAAGATTCATTTTCAGACCATCAGGTAAACGATCTGGAATAGCCTTACAAAGCATATTAGATTTATCCAACGGTAGCTTTTCAACACGTGCGACATCCTTAATAGAGTTTTTCGTCGCCATACTAGCGTAGGTGATGATATGTGCACAGTTTTCATGCCCATACTTATCCATTACCCAACGAAGCACCTTTCCACGACCATCATCATCAAAGTCGGTATCAATATCAGGAAGGTTGACACGGTCTGGATTCAAGAAACGTTCAAACAGCAAGTCATATTTCAAAGGGTCTATCTTGGTTATTCCCAAGCAATAGGCTACAACAGAACCCGCAGCAGATCCACGTCCAGGACCTACCATAACGCCCAATTCTGTACGCGCTGCCTTGATGAAGTCCTGCACAATGAGGAAATAACCAGGGAAGCCCATCGTCTTCATGACATGAAGCTCAAAATTGATATGCTCTATTACATTGTCTGGTAATGGATCGCCATATAATACCTTTGCACCATCATAGGCCAATTTGTCAAGATAATCAGCTTCAAACTTGATACGATATATTTTATCATACCCGCCCAATCGCTTGATCACCTTTTGTCCTTCTTCCTCTGACAACTGATTTTCTCCGTTTTCATCAGAAGTGAACTCCTTATAAAGTTGTTCTTCTGTAATCTTTTGTCTCCACTCTTCTTCAGTACCAAAATCTTCAGGTATCGGGAAGAATGGCATGATAGGTCCATGCTCAATACTATATATCTCAACTTTATCAAGGACCTCCAACGTATTAGCCATCGCTTCAGGAACATCAGAGAAAATTTCATTCATCTCTGCTGTGGTCTTAAACCACTCCTGCTTACTATATCGCATACGGTTAGGATCATCCAAATCCCTACCCGTTGCCAAACAAAGCAAATGGTCATGGGCTTCAGCAGTTTCCTTATCCTCAAAGTGGACATCATTTGTGCAAACTAGCTTTATGCCATATTCCTTTGCAAAATCAATCAGCACTTTATTAGCTTTCTGCTGAAGAGGAAACGCTTCCCTATTTGCCAACACTGAAGGATCTTTGACTTCATGGCGCTGTAACTCCAAATAAAAGTCATCACCAAACAAATGATGATACCACTCGCAAGCTTCACGTGCTCCGGCTATATCACCATGAAGAATCTTTGATGGAACTTCACCTGCAATACAAGCAGAACAGACAATAAGGTCCTCATGATATTTCTCCAAATCAAACCTATCAGTACGTGGACGATAATAATAACCATCAACCCAAGATCTACTGACTAACTTAATAAGATTCTTATAACCATTATAATTCTTAGCCAATACAATAAGGTGATAACCAGAATTGTCACCATTTTCTTTTACCTTATCTTCCAGTCTATGGTGGGCTACATACATTTCGCATCCCAAAATAGGCTTAAAAGGCTCAAGCCCTTCAGCTTTGCGCTTCTTGTTGACTCCGGCACAATAATCAGATAACTCTTTGATGCCGAACATCACACCGTGGTCGGTAATAGCCATTCCTTTCATGCCGTCGTTGATAGCCTTATCAACTAGTTTTGGTATCTTCGACTGACCGTCAAGAATAGAATAATTGGTATGTACGTGTAAGTGGACGAAGTCTTCCATATAATATTTTTCGTTTTGAGTTGCTAAGTTACAGCAAATAGAGCAAAACACAAAATAAAAAGTCGTTTTTTATTCTTATATTTGCGGAAACGATAAAAAATAATTATCTTTGCAGACGATTAGTACTATCCGAATTTACCTATGATAAAAAGAATTAAGAAATTTAAGAAAATACGCATTCACCGCGAGGGTACAGATACTCTACTCTACGGCATTATTATATTGGCAGCAATTGCCTTGTTGCTAAATCGTCTAGACAACAAGCTCTTTTTGTGGAGTTTTCTTGTCGTTTTCGGCGTTATATATAGTATCGTATTAAACTTCTATCGCTGTCCAATACGCAGATTTCCAGAAGACGATGATACAGAAAATATTGTTGTTGCTCCTGCCGATGGTAGAATTGTTGTTATAGAAGAAGTAGAAGAAAACGAATATTTTCACGATCGCCGACTCATGATTAGTATATTCATGAGCCTTTTTAATGTTCATGCTAACTGGTTCCCTGTTGACGGTAAAGTTAAATTTGCCATACACAAGGACGGAAACTACCATAAGGCTTGGCTTCCTAAAGCTAGTGAAGAAAATGAACATGCCGACATTATGATTGAAACTCCTGACGGACAGGAAGTACTTTGCCGCCAGATTGCCGGAGCGATGGCACGCCGTATCATCACATATGCAAAAGAAGGTGAAGATTGCTACATTGACGAGCATTTAGGATTCATCAAACTTGGCAGCCGTGTTGATGTGTTTTTGCCTATCGGCACTGAAGTTTGCGTAAAGATGGGACAAGCCACTACTGGTGACCAGACCGTTATCGCAAAGTTAAAAGGTTGAAAGAAAAATGAACTTCAAGAAACACATTCCTAACAGCATCACATGCTGTAATCTTATTTCAGGCTGTATTGCAACAACATATGCATTCAGTGGAAATCCCAAAATGGCTCTTCTATGGATTATCGTAGGTGCTGTATTTGATTTTTTTGATGGAATGAGCGCACGCTTACTGCATGTATCTTCACCTATTGGCAAGGAACTTGATTCACTTGCTGATGACGTTACATTCGGTGTAGCACCTGCAACAATAGTATTCGCTGAACTTGGCGTTTTGGAATATCCTTCTTTTATGGAACCACTACGCCAATTTATTCCTTATATAGCATTCGTTATGGCTGCATTCTCAGCTTTACGTCTCGCAAAATTCAATCTTGACGAACGACAGACTACATCGTTTATCGGACTCCCTACTCCAGCTAACGCTTTATTTTGGGGTTCGCTTGTAGTTGCTAATCCAGCATGGCTAGAAGGCAACAGTTGGTCTGTATTGATCGTCATCATATTGGTTTTGGTAAGTTGCTACCTACTGATATCAGAACTTCCAATGTTTGCACTTAAATTCAAACAATGGGGTTGGAAGGGAAATGAAATAAAGTATTGCTTTATGGCCTTATCAGTATGCTGCGTAGCTGCTTTTGGAATATTAGAAGCATGGTGGATAATCATCTCATTGTATTTTATAATCTCAGTGATATTATATTTAAAGAATAAGGAGAAATAACTTATGTTTATTTTCAAGTTTATATTACTGCTATTTATAGCACTATTCTTCTTTGTTGTATTTTTTGCATTCCGAATACTGAAGTTTTTCAGAAACGGTATGAATCAATTCAACAACCAAAGTGGAACTCATCAAGGACAACAACGCAAACGTAATTCTTATGGCGATGACGAGAAGGTGATAGATACTCGCAATCCTGAGGATGCAAATAAAAAGATCTTCACCAAAGATGAAGGCGAATATGTTGACTATACTGAAGAAGAAAAATAAAAGATTTTTATATACATAAAATGCGGAGAATGAATTATTCTCCGCATTTTTCATATATAATGTTTTGATCAAAAATCAATTGTGTACTAATGTACCAATCTCCTCACCATCCAAAACTTTCTTTAGATTACCAACAACATCCATGTTGAATACATAGATAGGAAGATTGTTCTCTTTGCACATTGTTGTAGCAGTTAGATCCATTACTTTAAGCCCACGAGTATAGATATCATCATAAGTAATATCACTGAACTTTGTCGCCGTAGGATCTTTTTCTGGATCAGCTGTATAGATACCATCAACACGTGTACCCTTGAGCATAACATCAGCCTCAATTTCAATACCACGTAAAGAACTACCAGTATCAGTTGTGAAATAAGGACTACCAGTACCTGCAGAGAATATGCAAACATATCCTGCTTCCATTGCCTCTATTGCTTTCCATTTACTATAGAACTCACCAATTGGTTCCATGCGAATAGCTGTAAGAACTTTTGTCTTTACATCAATAGCACCTAAAGCACTGCTAAGTGCCAAAGAGTTGATAACAGTAGCGCACATGCCCATTTGGTCACCCTTAACACGGTCGAAACCTTTCTGACTACCGCTCAATCCACGGAAGATATTTCCTCCACCAATAACGATTCCTATCTGCACACCCATATCGTGTGCTTCCTTAATCTGCTTAGCGTAGTCTGAAAGACGATCAGGGTCAATACCGAATCCCTGTTTTCCCATAAGACTCTCTCCACTCAGTTTAAGTAGAATTCTCTTAAATCTTGCCATAATATATTATTTGTTTTTATATGTACTTGTTTACAACACCGTTTCAATCTCCTTAAAACGATATTCACCGATAACACCCTTTCTATCACGTACAACAAGAGTGCCATCATCACCAACTTCAACAATTGCTGCCTCAAAGACTTCACCTGTGCTCACATCACGATAATTAAAGAAGCCATGTCTACGATAAAGTGCCAAATGATACAATGCCGAGATATCGCCATACTGACCATTTTCTATCATTGCATAATACTTTGTGAATGCCATTACAATTTCATCCATAAGTTTTTTGCGATCAACATCATTACCGATAATATTTTTCAATGATACAGGATTTGGTGCACTACTTTTAAATTCGGTCTGATTAACATCTATACCTGTACCGAAAATACAGTTTTTAATATGTCCACCGCCAAGCGTTGTCTCTATTAGCGTACCACCAATTTTCTTATCATTCCAATATATATCATTCGGCCATTTCAAAGTAATACCTTCGGTATAATTGTCTAAGACTTCTTTCAATGCTAAAGCCTCAGCCATAGAAAGCAAAAACTGGCAATGCACAGGAACCATCACAGGATGAACTAAGATACTAAATAAAAGATTTTCACCAGGTTCACTCTCCCAAGTATTAGCACCTTGTCCTCTACCAGCTTTCTGATAGTCTGCAACGACAACACTTATCTTCTCGTCAGAAGCAGGTATATAATTCTTTAGATAGTTATTTGTTGAATCAGTCTCGTCAAGCCAAATAATGTTAGGTTTGACATCTTTCTTTTTCTTTTTGTTAAAGCTCCACATATATTATATTATAATATTTCTAACAATGACCATTCATTGCCAATAAAGGATTAAAAGCATCTATGACATGTTCTATACTTGCATCTTCTGGCTTGGTTCCAACTATAGAGATAATATCAAATCTAATATCATCGTAAATCTGGAACTCCTTAACGTATGCGTTAGCAGCCCAACCTATACTTCTTATCTTGCGTTCATCAACGGCATCTTCAGGACTTACTATGACATCTGTTGCGCGAGTTTTAACCTCAACAAACACCACAGTCAATCCATCTTCGGTTCGAGCCACGATATCGATATCGCGTTTGCCTAGTCGCCAATCTCTACTGATAACTTCATAACCTTTTTTCAGCAAGTATTCAGCGGCGTAATCCTCACCCCATTTACCTAAATCATTATGAACTGCCATTAATAATATTTTCTATGCAAAAACAAACGTAGTCTTTACAGACACAAAAGTACAATTTTTATTCCACACATCAAATTATTTATTATAAATTTAATAACTTTGCAAACATGAACGAAGATCAAATAAAGAAAGACGAATTCTTCATGCGCAAAGCGCTGGTTGAAGCTAGACTAGCTGCAGAAGCCAACGAAATTCCTATAGGAGCAGTCATTGTTTGCAATGACCGCATCATAAGTCGTGCTCACAACCTTACGGAAACACTTCACGATGTTACTGCACACGCTGAGATGCAAGCAATAACATCAGCAGCTGACATGCTTGGAGGCAAATATCTTTGTGACTGTACGCTATATGTAACAGTTGAGCCATGCACAATGTGTGCCGGAGCAATTGGATGGGCACAGATAAGTCGAGTGGTATATGGAGCTGCCGATGAAAAGCGTGGATATACTAAGATTGCACCCAAAGCTCTTCATCCAAAGGCAACCGTTACCAGCGGAGTAATTGAAGATGAATGCAGAGAAATCATGCAAAACTTCTTTAAGAAGGTAAGATAAAAAAAGCAGGAACAGAGTTGAAACCCTATTCCTGCTTTTTTTATTTGTAATTAATAATTTCCTACTACTTAACCTGAATTACAAGATATTTACTTGTGCTCCAGAAAATCTGAGGATTAGTAATTGTCAACTCATATTGCTTGTTAGCATCACGTGAAAGAGTGTAACTACTTGACGGATGCAAAGTAAGAATCTTTACTGACTTAGAATAAAGTTTGATGCTCTTGTCAACACGAATATCAATCTTAGTGAAATAATTCTTATTGAAGTTAGACTGCAACACCTTACCATTTTCTACGATTCTCTGTTCCTTCAACTCATTCTTTGTACCAAAGACATACCAAGCAGTATTCAACTGTGCATCCTGATTGTTGATTGTCTGGGTGTTCTGAGTATTGGCAGTTGTAAGATTGCTTACATTTGTGTTCAGATTGTTGATTGTTTCGTCAAGCTCAGATATATGAATATCCTTTGCATCGAGTTCAGCTCTCAACTGCTGCAACTGCTGATCTTTCTCGTCAAGTTGTTTAACAAGGTTATCAATTGTAGCTTTCAATTGTCCGCCCTTGAAACTGCTGTTAGCAAGACGCTGACGCAACTTACTAATTAGTTCACGATTCTTCTGCATAGTAGAAGAGATAAACTTTATATTCTGTCTCAACTGGCTCTTTTTGTCAGCACCTTCACCATCCTTCACAATATCAACTCGGTTTTCTGCCTCGTTAATCTGTCTGAAACCCTCTTGGATTTCATTCATTATGCCCATCATGTCATTGATGTCACTATCCTTTTGAGTTATGATTCTCTGTAGAGAGTCATTCTGCTCAACCTTTTCAAGATTAACCTTCGTTTTATCTTGTTTACAACTAGTAAAAGTCAGCAACAACGCACCAACAGTTACAAACAATAACTTTTTCATGATTTAATCTCCCTTTTTAGTTTTTTATCTTTTTTCTCATTTACACCGGCGAGCACAATCACGATTTCTCCTCGTGGTTCTGTTTCGGTAAAATGCGCTATCACCTCTTTCAAGGTTCCTCTCACATGTTCTTCATGCAACTTTGATATTTCTCTTGCAACACTCACTTGTCTATCGTCTCCAAAGACTTCGGCAAACTGTGTCAGTGTTTTTACTAAACGATATGGCGATTCATAGAATATCATCGTTCTACTTTCAGTTTGCAATGATAACAGATGAGTCTGTCTACCCTTCTTTTGTGGCAGGAACCCTTCAAAACAGAATCTATCACAAGGTAGTCCCGAAGAAACAATTGCCGGAATACATGCTGTAGCACCAGGCAAAGTCTGTACGGTAATCCCTGCGTTAGCAGCTTCACGCGCTAGATAAAAACCAGGATCACTTATTCCTGGTGTGCCGGCATCACTTACTAAAGCAATTGTCTGTCCGGCCTTCAAGCGCTCCACAATTCCTGATGCAGTACCATGTTCATTAAACTTATGATGTGACATCAGGTGATTTTTTATCTCAAAATGCTTTAAAAGAAGACCCGATGTTCTCGTATCCTCCGCAAGCACTAAATCTGCCTCTTTTAATATGCGCATAGCCCTAAGGGTCATGTCTTCCATATTTCCCACCGGAGTAGGTACAATATATAGTATTCCCATAATCAAACACAAATATATACATTAATTGTCCAAATTCAAAATAACTTGTCATTTCTTTGCAATTTTTAAAACGTTTGTACTAAAAAAGTAAGAAACCACAATCAGATGTAACTAAAATATACATTCTTATTCACATGTTTTCTTTATTCACGCCTATTACTTCAATCACTAGAGCAGAAAGAATAGGAATATTTTACAATTGCATTTTACACGCTTATCCAAACAGAAATGATAAGCCACATTTTATCCGCTATATTATTCTTACCCCTACATGGTGTTACTGAAAAGCTAAAATCAACTAAAAATTATCTTATTCTACTCTGTAGTACGTTATACTTGCACTATCTTTTGATAAAATAGGCTACATCTTGAGATAAAAAATGAATAAATTCATTTTGTTCTCTACAAGATTTGCACTATCTTTGCAGTATTATGACTGAAAATTTAACAGGAGAATCACATCGCCCAGGACGAATTGAGGTGGTGTGCGGTTCAATGTTCTCTGGGAAAACAGAAGAACTGATTCGTAGAATGAAGCGAGCAAAATTTGCCAAACAAAAGGTTGAAATCTTTAAACCGGCAATGGACACACGTTTTTCTGAGGAAGACGTAGTGAGCCACGATCAAAACACTATTCACTCTACACCTATTGATTCATCTGGATCCATACTTTTATTGGCTTCAGACATTGACGTTGTTGGCATTGACGAAGCTCAATTCCTTGACGACGGACTTGTTGGCGTGTGCAATGAACTTGCTAATCGTGGTGTCAGAGTCATCATCGCAGGTCTTGACATGGACTACAAAGGTGTTCCTTTCGGTCCTATCCCTGCCCTTTGCGCTATTGCCGACGAAGTAACAAAAGTACATGCTATCTGCGTGAAATGCGGTTCTTTGGCTTACGTAAGTCATAGATTGGTCAATAACGACCATCGTGTCATGCTCGGTGAAAAAGAAGAATACGAACCGTTATGCAGAGATTGCTACCAAAAGGCTATTAAAGAAGAAAAATAAAATCATGAGAAAAGAGATTACTTTTGACCGTTTCATCCGATGGACAGGAACAGGTCTGCTGATAATTGCAGTACTACTGCTAGTAAACTACCTTAGTGGAGTTCTACTTCCATTCTTTGTGGCATGGCTACTGGCATACCTTATATATCCAACGGTGCAATTTATCGAAAACAAGTTGCATATACACGTACGCGCAATAAGCATCATCATCACAATGCTACTTCTGTGCTGCATCATCGGAGGCGTAATCTATCTAATCATTCCACCAATGATCGAGCAATTTGACAAATTAGGAGGAGTCATAACTCGATGGGTTCACGACACAACACATACTAATAATATCACAGCACTCATCTCACGCTGGATTGAAGACAATCAGACACAACTTAAAAAGATATTCAATAGCAAAGACTTTGGAGATGCTGTTAAGACTGCAATGCCCAAACTATTTACCTTTCTTGGTCAGACTGCAAATATCATTATAAGCATCATTGCTTCTTTGATTACATTATTATATATGTTTTTCATACTTC
>JAGPJJ010000049.1:8787-11229 GCA_018054505.1 Prevotella sp. | reverse complement strand
AATGGAGTTGTGTCAATGGAAGCGGAGCATTATTATAGTGCAAAGCCTTCACGTTCTAAGGCTGAATGGACAGTGATACCTTATATTGGACGTACACTCAGTGGACTTACTCTGATGCCAAATACCAGTGCTACTGATGGTGCAAGTGTGACATATAAGTTTAGTGCTTCAGATAATAAGATGGATAGCGTTAAGATTCATGTTGTTGTGAAATCAACGCTTGATTATCTTAATAAAGGTGGACTTTCATATTATGTATCTCTTGATAATGGAGAAAAGGTGAAAGTCAACTTTAATAATAAACTAAACGAACGCCCAGAAAATATATATTCAATATATTATCCAACTGTAGCCAGAAGAATTGTGGAAAGTGTTGTTACACTTCCTTTGAATAAAAATATAGATATTCATAGTTTGGAATTATCTCCAGTAGATCCAGCAATCGTTTTCGAAAAGATTCTAGTTGACTATGGAGGTTATAAGAATACCTATTTGTTTATGGACGAGAGTTTTCATAACAAGAAATAGGAATAGATGATTTTCTTTTGATTTATGATTAATTTATTGTTTAAATTATTATCTTTGCATAAAATACAGTTGCTGAATGTGCAACTTCCGAGAATGTTTGATAATTCAGTTCTCGTTCGCAGTATTTTTACAATTAATTAATCATAAATCAAAAGAGTTTTTCTATGACTTTAGATTTTATTTTACGCTTATTTGTTGCATCCTTATTGGGTGGTCTGATAGGTCTGGAGCGTGAATATCGTGAAAAGGCTGCCGGACTGCGTACCCATTTCCTTGTTGCACTTGGTTCTGCTCTTTTTATGATCGTATCAGCCTATGGATTTGATGGAGTTCTTACGGATTCACATATGCGTCTTGATGTATCTAGAATAGCATCACAAGTGGTGACAGGTATCGGCTTTATAGGAGCTGGAACTATCATATTTCAAAAGAATGCTATTCATGGGCTCACAACTGCTGCCGGTGTATGGGTTACAGCTGCCATAGGACTTGCTTGTGGTTCAGGTATGTATCTCTTAGCATTAGTGGCATCGCTGTTGGTACTCATAGGTTTAGAGGCTTTCAACTATTTGCTGAAGATTCTTGAAGATAGACAAGAGGAGACAAAAGACAAATGAACGTTGCTGAATTTATTAATTTGCATAAATCGGAAGATGTGCGCCAGCTTGCTTTTCTTGCGGCTAAGTATCCCGATATAGATATGCCTTGGGCGCTTGATCAAATTAGAGGATGGCAGATAGCCCGTAGTAAGTTGCCTTCATGGGCCGAGAAACAAGGAATGATATATCCGCCTCATATTTCAATGGAACAATGTTCTAGCGAGTTCACGGCAAAGTATAAGGCTTCTGTTTGTGAAAGATTACAATCAGAAAGCAAAGGTAAGCTGTCGTTGTTAATAGATCTTACTGGTGGATTTGGAGTTGACTTCTCCTATATGTGCCGCAATTTCGATCGTGCTGTATATATAGAGCGCCAGCATCATCTGTGCGATATAGCAGAGCATAATCTTGATTTGTTGGGAATGCATCATACTGATGTGAAATGTGGTGATGGTGTAGATTATCTTCATGCGATGAAATCCGAAAATGCTGTGATTTATCTTGACCCGGCAAGACGTGATGTTAATGGAGCAAAGACTTATGCAATAGAAGACTGTACCCCTGATGTAGTTGAATTATGCGATGAACTAGTAGAAAAAGCTTTTGCGGTGATTGTCAAATTGTCGCCTATGCTCGATTGGCATGCAGCTGTAGATAAACTAAAATATGTAGCAGAGGTACATGTTGTGAGCGTTGATAACGAATGTAAGGAGTTGCTATTGGTGTTGCGTAAGGATTCTGCACAACCCGTTAAATTGTTTTGTGTGAATAATGAAGATGTGTTTATTACCACACAAGAATCATCCGAAGTTTCTTTGTTGCCAATTTCTATTGATGATGCCAAATGCCTTTATGAACCAAATGCGTCGATAATGAAAATGGGCTGTTTTAATCAACTATCCTCACATTATAAGGTAAATAGTATAGGAAAAAACTCTCATCTATTTGTTTCAAACGATGAAATCAATGATTTTCCAGGACGTAGATTTCACATTATGTCAATATCATCATTTAATAAAAAAGAATTAAAGCAAAAGTTGAAAGATATTAAACAGGCAAATATCACTGTGAGGAACTTCCCTTTGTCAACAGAACAGCTACGAAAACGATTAAAAATAAAGGATGGAGGCGATATTTATATCTTTGCAACGACTCTTCATAATGTTCTATATGCTTTAATAATCTGCAAAAAAATGAAGTAAATTTTGAAATGTGCATGATTTTAATTAAATTTGCATGTTTTAAATATTAAAAATAAAAAGAATAATGTCATTAGTAAAAATTAAGAAGGTCGAAACAAAGAAGGATCTAAAGA
>JAGPJJ010000049.1:0-8687 GCA_018054505.1 Prevotella sp. | reverse complement strand
CGACAATAAGTTGGTAGGTATGGGAATAACAATACCTTCTCTTTCTCGTGCTTTGCAGAAATGTCATCGTGGTAGATTACTACCTTTCGGTTGGTGGCATATTATCAGAGCTTTGAAATTTAATAAAACAGAGGGTGTTGACTTGTTGCTTATGGGTGTGTTACCAGAATATAGGGCAAAGGGAGCTAATGTTTTATTGTTCTTTGATTTGATTCCACGTTATCAGGCTGCTGGAATTAAATGGGGTGAAAGTCAGGTTGAAATGGAGTCAAATACAGGTGTACAGAGTCAGTGGGGAGCATTTGAACCTGTTAACCATAAGCGTCGCCGTTGCTTCAGAAAAGATATTTAAGTTAAGCTTTACATATCGTTATTACGGCGATATGATGAGAATATAATAAGTCAAAAATATAAGTATGCCAGAAAACGAGAACATAAACGAAGAAATCAACAATCAGGAGCCATTAGTAGAATATACTGATGACAACATCCGACATCTTTCGGATATGGAACACGTACGCACTCGTCCAGGTATGTATATCGGACGTCTTGGTGACGGTAATCTACCCGAAGATGGTATATATGTATTGTTGAAGGAGGTCATTGATAATTCTATTGACGAGTTTAAAATGAAATCCGGAGATAGAATAGAGGTTGATATTGACGAAAATCTTAGGGTCAGCGTTCGAGATTATGGTCGTGGCATTCCACAGGGCAAACTTGTTGAGGCTGTAAGTGTACTTAATACTGGTGGTAAATACGATTCTAAAGCATTTAAGAAAAGTGTTGGATTAAATGGTGTCGGTGTGAAAGCTGTTAATGCCTTGAGCTCACACTTTGAAGTTAAATCATATCGTGACGGAAAAGTACGTGAACTTTCATTTGAAAAAGGTGTAAAAAAGTCTGATAAGACTTCTAAATCTGACGATGAGAGCGGAACATATATTTATTTTGTGCCAGACAGCACTTTGTTCAAAGGATATAATTTCCATGACGATATCGTAGAAGTAATGTTGCGCAATTATACCTATCTTAACAGCGGACTTACTATCATGTACAACGGACGACGAATAAAAAGTCGTAACGGTCTTGAAGATTTGCTGAATGACAACATGACTAATGATGGACTTTACCCGATTATTCATATTGTTGGTGAGGATATAGAGATAGCATTTACACATGCTAATCAGTATGGTGAGGAGTATCATAGTTTTGTCAATGGTCAGCATACTACACAGGGCGGAACTCATCAGAGTGCTTTTAAGGAACATATTGCGAAAACGATAAAGGAGTTTTTCAATAAGAACTATGAATATACCGATATTCGTAACGGTATTGTCGCAGCGATAGCACTCAACGTTAACGAACCAGTGTTTGAGAGCCAAACAAAGATTAAACTTGGTTCTACACAGATGTCTCCTGATGGCGAAAGCATTAACAAATTCGTTGGCGATTTTATAAAGCAGAATGTAGATAACTTCCTGCATATTCATCCTGATGTTGCAGAAGTTATGGAAAATAAAATCAAGGAAAGTGAGCATGAGCGTAAAGCGATGGCTGGCGTAACAAAATTGGCACGCGAAAGAGCCAAGAAGGCTAATCTGCATAACCGTAAGTTACGTGATTGCCGCATTCACTTCTGTGATGTTAAGGACGACCGCAAAGAAGAATCTTCTATATTCATTACTGAGGGTGACTCTGCCAGTGGAAGTATCACTAAAAGCCGTGATGTAAACACTCAAGCCGTATTCTCATTGCGTGGAAAGCCTCTTAATTCTTTCGGGCTTACAAAGAAGGTCGTTTACGAGAATGAAGAGTTTAATCTTCTTCAGGCTGCACTTGATATTGAAGATGGACTTGACACATTAAGATATAATAAGGTTATTGTTGCTACCGATGCCGATGTTGATGGTATGCATATTCGGTTACTCATCATAACATTCTTCCTTCAGTTCTTTCCGGAACTTATAAAGAAAGGCCATGTTTTTGTATTGCAGACACCTTTGTTCCGTGTACGTAATAAGCGTACAAAGATTAAGGATAAAAAAGTTATCACAGCGGAAGATGCTAAAGCCGGCAAGAAGGAAAAGAAGAGTGATTTCATTACTAGATATTGCTATACAGAAGAGGAACGCCAAAATGCAATAAAAGAACTTGGTCCTGATCCTGAAATTACTCGATTCAAAGGTTTGGGTGAGATTAGTCCAGATGAGTTTGTACATTTCATTGGTCCAGATATGCGTCTAGAACAAGTTTCTATACACAAGACTGATCAGGTAGGTAAACTGCTTGAATATTATATGGGTAAGAACTCTATGGAACGCCAGAATTTCATCATCGACAATCTAGTTGTTGAGGAAGATATACCTGAAGAGGAACTTTTAGAGGAAATATAGAATTATAAATCATTAGGTTAGAAAAAGAATAATATGAAGAAAACATTTTTAAAATATACTATGTGTGTGGTGAAACCAAGAACATTATTATTCTTGCTTTTTAGCCTCCTTACTCTGAATATATCAGCTCAAGGTATTGACTTTGGAAAGGATAGCCCACTAAGAAAGTTGCAGATTGCTGAAATGGCAATAACTAATTTATATGTAGATACTGTTGATGAGAAAAAACTTGTTGAGGATGGTATCCGTGGAATGATAGAGAAACTTGATCCTCACTCTGCATATACAACTGCTGCAGAAACAAAAGAGATGAACGAGCCACTTCAAGGTTCTTTTGAGGGTATCGGCGTTCAGTTTAATATCGTTCAGGACACATTGCTTGTGATTCAGCCTGTTGTTAATGGACCCTCTGAAAAGGTAGGCATTATTGCCGGTGACAGAATCGTGTCGGTTAATGATACAGCTATTGCTGGAGTAAAGATGTCGAAAGAACTGATAATGAAGAAACTTCGTGGACCTAAAGGTTCTAAAGTTAGACTTGGTATTGTAAGACGTGGAATACCAGGAATATTGAAGTTTGTTGTTACTCGTGACAAAATACCAGTTAAAACGATAGATGCAGCATATATTATTCGACCTATGACTGGCTATATACGCATAGGTAGTTTCGGTGTCACAACCTATGAAGAGTTTATGGATGCAGTTAAATCTTTGCAAAAGCAAGGAATGAAAGACCTCATCCTAGATTTGGAAGAGAATGGAGGAGGTTATCTAATGTCTGCTGTTCAGATTGCAAACGAATTCTTGCATCGTAACGACCTTATTGTTTATACAAAGGGTAGAAATACTCAGAAACAAGAGTATCGTGCTCAGGGCGACGGAAAACTACTTGACGGCAAAGTTATCGTACTTATCAACGAGTATACAGCTTCTGCTGCCGAGATTGTAACTGGTGCCATTCAAGATCAGGATCGTGGAGAAGTTGTTGGAAGACGCTCTTTTGGAAAGGGACTTGTACAGCGTCCTATAGATTTCAGTGATGGTAGTATGATTCGTCTAACTATTGCGCATTATTACACTCCTTCAGGACGTTGCATTCAGAAACCTTATAAGAAGGGACAGCAACTTGATTATGCGATGGATATAGAAAACAGATTTGAGCATGGTGAACTATATAGTGCCGATAGCATTCATTTTGCTGATTCACTTAAATACCAGACATTGCTCAAGCATCGTACTGTATATGGTGGTGGTGGTATCATGCCTGATTATTTTGTTCCACTCGATACAACAATCTACACACATTTCTTCAGAGAATTGGCAGCTCGTAGCATTGTTATCAATGCTAATCTTAAATATGTAGATAATAATCGTCGTCAACTTAAGAGCAAATATCCTACATTTGGTGACTTCATGGCTCGTTATGAGATACCAGAATCATTCATTAAGGATATAATTGATGAAGCTGCAAAACAGAAGATAAAGCCTCGTGACGATAAAGAATTGCAAGCCACATTGCCACAGTTGAAACTTCAACTAAAAGCTCTTGTAGCGCGTGATTTGTGGGATATGAGTGAATATTTCCAGATTATCAATGAGAGTAATCCTATTGTTATGAAGGCCGTTAAGTTAATGGTATCACAATAAGTAAGGAATACATAACAATGATAAAGCCACAGCTCAAACCATTTAATGGTTTTGCTGTGGCTTTATTTATATATAGGTTTTGTTTAATCTTGTAATGAAGCTAATGTGGCAAGAGCTTTATTTTCGTTAGCCTCCATAATCTCCCTTTCTCCTGGTCCTTTGTCATTTATACCACAAAGGTGTAGTATGCCGTGAATAATTACGCGATTAAGTTCCTCTGTGTAATCTTTTCCGAACTTTTCCGCATTGGTACGTACCGTATCAAGGCTTATCACCAAGTCACCGCTTATCACGTCATCCTCGTCATAATCAAAAGTGATAATGTCTGTATAGTAATCGTGTCCGAGATATTCGTTGTTTACTTCCAGAATCTTTTCATCATCAACAAACATATAACCAATGTCGCCTGTTTTTCTGCCATAAGTAGCAGCCACAGCCTTAATCCATTTATTGATTAGACGTTTCTTTATCTTTGGCATTTTAACGCCGTCTACATCGTATGTTATCATATCATTAATGCATTAATCTTTTTTCGGTAAGAAGTCAGACACATCTTTGCCAAATGATTTCAGTTCCCTTACCATAGAACTGCTAACAATAGAAAGATTAGGCTCAGAGAATAATAAAATAGTTTCAATTCCGCTCAATAAGTGATTGACATCAGCTTGCTCGCGTTCATATTCAAAGTCAATAACCGATCTCACACCGCGAACTATAAATTGAGCATTTTCTCTTTTGGCCATATCTATTGTCAGGTCACTATAAGATTTCACTTCAATGTTGTCAATCCCTTCGTAAATGCTTTTTATGTCGTCCACACGTTTTTCTATTTCACTGGAAGTATTCTTACTGTTACTTAACGCTACAGCAATAATCAATTTGTCAAAAAGTGGTAACGCTCTGTCGACTATTGATTTGTGACCTATTGTAAAAGGGTCGAATGTACCTGTGAATAATCCTATTCTCATATATCCTTTAATTTGCTGCAAAATTAATCTTTTATTAAGTTATATGCAAATAATTCGTATTAAATAGTAGTTCTTTCTATTCAAACAGGTCTGCTTGCATTGAATCTCCAGCATAAGGATTTCTGCCGAGATGTTCGTATGCCAGTTTGGTTGCCATTCTTCCACGAGGAGTTCGCTTAATAAATCCCTCCATGATAAGGAATGGTTCATACACGTCTTCTACTGTACCTGTATCTTCACCAATTGCTGTTGCTATAGTACTTATTCCAACAGGGCCACCACGAAACTTGTCTATTATTGTCAACAATATCTTGTTGTCTATCTCGTCTAGTCCGTATTTATCTATGTTCAATGATTGTAGCGCTATTTGTGCAATCTCGGCGGTTATAGTTCCATTACCCTTAACCTGAGCAAAGTCACGCATACGTCTAAGCAGAGAGTTTGCTATACGTGGAGTTCCACGGCTACGCAAGCTTATTTCTGCAGCGGCATCATCCTCAATAGGAACCCTTAGCAGCATAGCGCTTCTCTTAATGATTCGTTGCAGCGTTTTTGGATCATAATATTCCAAATGCATATTGATACCGAATCTAGCGCGAAGTGGAGCTGTTAGCATACCACTTCTTGTTGTTGCTCCAACAAGCGTGAAAGGATTTAAATCTATCTGAATTGATCGTGCTGAAGGTCCCTTGTCTATCATAATGTCTATCCTATAGTCTTCCATTGCAGAATATAAGTATTCTTCAACGACAGGTGATAGACGATGAATCTCATCAATAAAAAGTACATCATTTGGCTCTAGCGATGTCAGTATTCCTGCTAAATCACCAGGCTTGTCCAATATAGGCCCACTCGTTATTTTGAATCCCACGCCAAGTTCATTGGCAATAATATTGCTAAGTGTAGTCTTTCCAAGTCCTGGAGGTCCGTAAAGTAATGTGTGATCAAGGGGCTCGCCACGATATTTAGCAGCTTCAACGAATATGCCGAGGTTTTCCACCACATTTTTCTGACCGTTGAAATCTGCGAATTTGAGAGGTCTTAAAGCGTTTTCAAATTCTTTTTCAGCCGTAGACAAACTTTCATCTCGTATATCAAAATCTTCAGACATTCGTTTCTTTTTTTGTTTCTGCAAAGATACTGCAAGCCGAACACAATACAAAATAAAAAATGCAATTTTTTATTTTTATTGTTGAGGTGCAGCGTATCTTATTTAAAGATACAGCAAGTCGAACTAATACGATTAAACAAATGCAATTTTTTATTTTTATTGTTGAGGCGCAGCGTATCTTATTTAAAGATACAGCAAGTCGAACTAATACGATTAAACAAATGCAATTTTTTATTTTTATTGTTGTGGCGCAGCGTATCTTCATTATTATAGAAATGCATTGTCAAAAAAGAATAAAATACTCGTTCTTGTGATAACGATATAGCATATAATGCTTATCTTCGTATTTTAAAGATGCTTAGATATTTTAAAATAATATAAATTAATTGTAACATAAATCTTAATATTGCGTCTATGTTGTTGTAAGCGCTACAAATGGTTATAAACTTTTAAAACAAAATTCATTATGAAAAAGATTTTTCTTTCAATAGTATTGGCTTTAGCCACAACAGTTTGCACTGCACAAAGTGTTAATGACGTGATACGTGAATTCAAAGGCGCAAAAGGTGCTGTATGTCTTAATATTGATAAGTCAATGATGAAATTGATGGCTCAAGGTAAAGGTAAAATGTCTCTCCCTGAGAATATAAACCTTGGTGACCTCGGTGAAATTGGTAAAGCTGTCGACTCACTTAAAGTACTTGTGCTTGAAGATTGTAATGCAAGCATTAAGAACAAGTTCGTCAAGAAAAATATTAATTGGGAAAAGTATGGATATGAACCAATTGTTGTAACTAATGAAGACGATGAAAACGTTCAAATATATGCTAAGAAGAATGGCGATAACTTCAAGGAGATCGTTGTACGTGTTGCGTCAGGAAAAGATGAGGGCGTATTGGTACAAGTGTTTGGAAATATAGATCCTAAGATGCTAAACAACATGAAATAGATTATATAATCCACAATAAATGGAAGCCTCTGAATTCAAACGTATTTTTCTGCCTTGCAGCAACAAATTGTACCTTGTTGCTTGGAGACTTACGCATAACCGTCAGGAAGCGGAAGATCTTGTGCAGGAAACAATGTTGAAACTATGGACTCAGCGCGATAAATTGAATGAGTTGAAAAATTCAGAGGCTTTCAGTGTGCGAACGCTCCATAACATATTCATTGACCAACATCGCAAGAAGCATCTTGCTGAGACAGATTCACCCCCAGAAGAAATGTCACTCAAGGCCACTGAATGCGATGCTGCTGAGATGATGCAGCATAAGGAGACGGAAATTCTAGTGACAAAGCTTATTGCCAAACTGCCTAAACAGCAGTGCGATATAATAACTCTAAAGGATATTGATGATTTCTCTTATGAAGAAATAGCTCAGCAGACTGGACTCTCGATGATAAATATCAGAGTACACTTAAGTAGAGCTAGAAAACAGATCAGATTATGGATAAGATAAAAGATAAAATGGATAAATATTGCGAGGCTCAGACTTCTGATTTCGAAGAAGAGGAAATAAGAAGGATGATTATGGGTGAAGACCCCGAAGTGCCTGCTGACTTGGAAGCAAGACTATCCAAACAGATTGATATGTGGAACACCGTAGAAAAGAAGTCGGTACGTAAAGCCAATGTAACGAGTATGCGTTGGATTGCAGGTATTGCCGCATCGTTGCTTTTGTTGTTATCACTTGGATTTTTTCTGAACCAACGTACTGATGAAGAGGAATATGCAAAGCAGGAAGAAAACTGCACAAATCCTGACGATGCTTATGCTGAAACGGCTAAAGCTCTTAAAACGTTCTCACAGGCAATGAAGCATGGTGAAGAACTTATGAATAAATAAAACAATTTGTATAACAACAGATATAAGATGAAAAGATTTATCATATCATTGGCTTTGCTATGCTGCATGACAATTGCTGTTGCACAGAATGCCCTGTTTAACAAATATGCAAACACGAAGGGAGTGACTACGGTCACGATAGGAAGTGCGATGCTGCAATTTATGGGAAATGGTAGAGTGGGCGACAAGGATATCAGTAAGATTGCTGGTAAGCTGAAAAGCATAAGAATCTTAGATTGCGAACGTCCTTCAATAACTTCGATAATTTATAAGGAGGCTCAGCAATATTACCATCAATACAGATATGCCGTTGCTATGGATACCAACGAAGATGGTGAGCATACAACAATTTATATGAAAGAATATGGAAAGGGATTAAACGAATTCGCCCTTCTCCAATATGAGAAGAGCGAACTCCAGATTATTAATATATTGGGTTATGTAAACCTCAATGATATTAAGGGATTGCAATAATCTTTGTCAATCAGACTTTCACATTTAAGATTACAAACGATTTATCTCGCTTTGACCAGCTGATTTTCCTTTATACTTTGATTGTGCTGGGTTAAAGAAGTAGGATAGAGTTAAATAAAATGTTGGATTATAATTATTCACGTAATGTGAGGTATAAGCGTTAACATATTGAGAATATCCTTTTTCTTTCGAGTTAAAAGCATTTGACACTCCAAATTTCATTCTCCAATTATTCATGTTTTTTT
>JAGPJJ010000004.1 GCA_018054505.1 Prevotella sp. | reverse complement strand
TGAATGGGCTTATCATGCACTCTGATCAGGGATGGCAATATCAGCACGCTATGTATCAGTCCGCGCTGAAGAAACATGACATTACCCAAAGCATGTCACGTAAGGCCAACTGCCTCGATAACGCAATAATGGAGAACTTCTTTGGACTGATGAAGAATGAACTTCTTTATATCAACGAATTCAAAACGGCTGATGACTTTAAAAGAGAATTGAGAACATATATACAATGGTACAACAATAAAAGAATAAAATTAAGGTTAAATGGAATGAGCCCGGTACAATACCGAGCTCATTATATAGAGAATAATAGTTAACGTTTAATTTAACGTCCAACTTTTGGGGTTCACTTCATATCCATGCGACCTTTTTATATCTATAATTTATCTTATACAATATATTGTGAAGATATACTCTTGTTATCAACAACACGGCGTATAGTTTCTGCAAACATTTCTGCAACAGATAATTGCTTAACTTTAGCGCAGCGGTTAGAATAAGGGATAGAATCAGTGAAGACAATTTCCTCAAGAGCTGAATTCTGAACACGTTCAGAAGCAGGACCACTCATGACACAGTGAGAAGCGCATGCGCGAACAGTTTTGGCACCAGCATTCTTCATTATGTCAGCGGCCATAGTTATTGTACCTGCGGTATCAACCATATCATCAATGATGACAACATTTTTATCTTTTACATCACCAATAATCTGCATGCTAGCTACGACATTGGCTCTTGCACGAGTCTTGTTGCATAAAACGAGTGGACAACCTAGATATTTAGCATAAGTATTTGCACGCTTAGAACCACCAACATCAGGAGATGCTATAACCAAATCCTTGAGACGCAATCCCAAAAGATAAGGAAGAATTACTCCAGAAGCATAAAGATGATCAACAGGAACATCGAAGAAGCCTTGAATCTGGTCTGCATGCAAGTCCATTGTTATCAGACGGTCTATTCCTGCAACTCTTAGTAAGTCTGCTACAAGTTTAGCACCAATACTGACTCTTGGCTTGTCCTTACGATCCTGACGAGCCCATCCAAAATATGGAACAACAGCAATGATATGACGTGCAGAAGCTCGCTTCGCAGCATCAATCATAAGGAGTAATTCCATTAAATTGTCGGAATTTGGAAATGTACTTTGTACTAAAAATACGTCGCGTCCACGGATTGATTGTTCGTAAGATACGGCAAATTCTCCGTCAGAGAACTTGGTTACAACTAAGTTACCTAACGGGCATCCCAAACTGGCACAAATCTTTTCTGCAAGATATCTTGTTTTTGTACCTGAGAAAACCAAAAAAGAGTTATTTTCACTCATTTCTATTAGCGTTTATATTGAATATATGTACTTTCTTTATGATTTAAGATTAGCCAACAGCCTTTCTCAATTTTTCAAAATGTAAAATTAGTTCTTTATAGTCTGTTTCATTGTGTATGTTGAATCTATTCCAAAGATCACCACATATAACAACGCCGCCAAAACCTAAGTCCTTGGCATATTTTATATTGTCAATGCTCATGCCTCCTAGTGCATAAACTTTCTTATCAATAAGTCCTTTTTTATATGCGTCTACGAGTTGTTCATTCGTAAATGATGACTTTTCATCACTAAATTCAATACAATCAAAAATGTTTTTAAGGAAAACGTAATCAGACTTTTTCTTTATATCTTTTAGTTTTTCTATATTATCACAAGTTTGACTAATTCTACCTTTATAGCCCTTTGGAATTTCCAAATCAGGTGTGTCAAGGTGGATACCACCAAGTTTATATTCATTTTTAAGATAGAAGTGATCGTGAACAGTTATCTTTTCATAGTATTCCTCAGGAATTAATGAAAGCAGTCTCTCTGCATACAGGGGAGAGGAACCTGGTTTGTAAAGATGAAGGTTATCCAATCCCTCGTCGAAGAGTGAGACAAGAATTTTGTCTTCTTCCACAAAAAATGTGGATTTTGTCATTATAATCAGCTTCATTGCATTTCTTGTTTTCACGTGCAAAAGTATGAAAATTCTCTCAAATAAGCAATTATATCGTATTAAAAAGTTATCTTTGCATAATAAAAATAATAATAATCAATAATGAATATAGATATTACTGATTTTTCTGGCATCAATGAGCCAATATATATATTAGAGGAAAAGAAACTTCGTAACAATCTCAAGCTTATATCAAATGTGGCTAAAGATGCAGATATTGAGATAATATTGGCATTCAAGTCTTATGCTCTTTGGAAAACTTTTCCAATTTTCAAGGAGTATATCAATGCTACAACTGCAAGTTCTCTTTCAGAAGCTAAATTGTCATATGAAGAGTTTGGAAGTAAAGCGCATACTTTTTCACCAGCTTACACTGATTATGAGATTGATGAGATTGCAATATGTTCAAGTCATTTGCAGTTTAATTCACTGACTCAATATGAACGTTATCATGAACGTGCACGTTCTGCTAATAAGGATATAAGCTTTGGACTTCGTGTAAATCCGGAATATTCAGAGGTTGATACATTATTATATAATCCATGCGCGCCAGGGACACGTTTTGGTATTTCTGCTGATAAACTACCAGAACAGCTGCCTGTAGATATAGATGGATTTCATTGCCATTGTCTTTGTGAGAGTGGGGCAGACGTGTTTAAACGAACTTTGGTTCATATTGAAAGAAAATTTTCAAAATGGTTTCCACAAATTAAGTGGATTAATTTTGGTGGTGGTCACCTCATGACGCGCAAGGATTATGATACATCGCTACTGATAGCAACATTGAAAGAATTTCATGAACGTTATCCATGGATGAAAATAATTCTAGAACCAGGAAGTGCTTTCGGTTGGCAGACGGGAGAACTTGTTTCACAAGTTGTAGATATTGTCGAAGATCATGATATAAAAACTGCTATTTTAAATGTTAGTTTTACTTGTCACATGCCTGATTGTCTTGAAATGCCATATTTCCCTGTTGTGAGGTTTGCTGAACATTGTGATGAAAACAACGCTTCACCTTTTATATATAGATTGGGAGGAAACTCTTGTTTAAGTGGGGATTTCATGAGTTATTGGAAATTTGATCATGAATTGCAGATTGGAGAGAATATAATCTTTGAGGATATGCTACATTATACAACTGTAAAAACTAATACATTTAATGGAATTAGTCATCCATCTATAGGTATTGTTCATCTTGATGGAAAGTTGGAAATCTTGCGTAAATTCGATTATGAAGACTATAAAAATAGAATGGATTGATGTAAAGAATATGATTTGTTGAAAAAAAAATCTCAAAAAGTTTGCAAGTTGAAAAAAAAATATTACCTTTGCAACCGCATTTAGAGAAATGCTCCTAGCATTAATAGGGTAATGCGGAAATAGCTCAGTTGGTAGAGCACGACCTTGCCAAGGTCGGGGTCGCGGGTCCGAGTCCCGTTTTCCGCTCAACATTCTGAATAGAGCCAATAGGAAGGATTCTTCTTAAACCTGCCCAGGTGGCGGAATTGGTAGACGCGCACGTTTCAGGTGCGTGTGTTTTACGACGTGCAGGTTCGAGTCCTGTTCTGGGCACTATTTATTCAGAGTGATTACATTGTTGGAGAGGTGGCGGAATTGGTAGACGCGCTACTTTGAGGGGGTAGTGAAAATTGTTTCGTGGGAGTTCGAGTCTCCTCCTCTTCACCATAGGTAATTATTATTTTTTTGCGGAAATAGCTCAGTTGGTAGAGCACGACCTTGCCAAGGTCGGGGTCGCGGGTCCGAGTCCCGTTTTCCGCTCTTTTTTTTCAAAGGGAAACATACAATTCAATGAACTTATATTTAAGATATTTTGATCAAGAAACATTAGTGTCTAATGTTGAAGAGGCTCTTGATTTCTTAGGTTCTATTCCTGAAATAGGTTTAAATCAGGACTTGGAAGCTGATATTCGTGACTACGTCGCTAGTGATGTTTTTTATCCAAAAAGATACAAAGTGCGCCAGCGTGTCTATTTTATTATCATAAAGACAACTGCACCAACAATGGTAGATTTTAAAGAGAAAAAAGCATTGCGTCCAACCGCACCAATCGTGGAAAAACATGATTTAGCTGCATCAGCAATGACACGTCTTACGGAGGGCCAACCAGGTTGGTACGAAGGTGTCATTGATTTTAAGCGTGTGGTTATGATTCCTGCTACAGGTAAACATGAGTATCGTGATACTCATTTTGTTGCACAATGCAAGGCTAATTCTGGTCAGGATTGCTATACACGTATTGTTGATTATTTGCGTAGTAGAGTTGATAGTAGATCACAATTCCCTTCTGCTAAAGGAAAAAGCTTTCATTTCAAGTATCTTGGAATGTGGAAATAAATAGTTTGTTATTTTAATTCATTTTGGAATATGAACAAGGTAATGCTTATAGGATATGTCGGTAAGGATCCGGATGTAAGATATTACGATGCGGATCAAGCTGTTGCGCAGTTTTCTTTAGCAACAACAGAACGTGGTTATGTGCTTCAAAATGGGACAAAAGTACCAGACCATACTGATTGGCATACAGTTTTGGCATGGAGTGGTATTGCAAAAATAGTTGAAAAGTATGTTCATAAGGGCGACAGACTATATATTGAAGGTCGTATAAGATATCGTAGCTATGATGACCATAAAGGACAGCGTAGATATGTTACAGAAATACTTGCTGAAAATATGGAATTGTTGTCACCTAAGCCAAACACTCAAGAAACAGAAACTCGCACGTCTGCAGAATCTATGGTTGGTAATCATCAGAATATGAATGAGGATAATAATCAAAATGCTTCAGATGATTCTTATGATGATGAAGATAGTTCTGCATTACCGTTTTAAATTAGATATAAACTTATAAAATTGGACATAACTTTTTTTACTGAAGGATTGTATGATATTAATATTCAATCTCCATCGGTTGGAATAATTTTGACCGCTGTCTTAACAGCTGTGTTATTGTTGTTATCTGGGTTTGCAAGTGGATCAGAGATAGCTTTTTTTAGTCTGAGTCCAACAGACATAGCATCACTTGATACAGAAAAGAATTCGAAGGACCGGAAAATAGAAATGTTGCGTAATGATAGTGAACGTACATTAGCGACAATTCTTATTACTAATAATTTTGTAAATGTCCTTATCATTATGCTTTGTAATCAAATTTTTGATTCATTGTTACAATTTGGTGCAAGAGCATTTTGGCTTGAATTTGTTATAAAGACTGTTTTACTAACATTTTTATTATTGCTTTTCGGTGAGATAATGCCGAAAATTTATAGTCGTCAAGATTCTTTGAAGTTTTGTAGAATGTCGGTTAATGGCATTTTGCTTTTAAGAAAAATATTTTGGCCTTTAGAATGGTTGCTCATCGCTAGTGGTATTCTAGCAGAAAAAGTGGTACAGAAGAAGAATCGCCAGTTAAGTGTTGATGATCTGGAACAGGCTTTGGAACTTACTGATAAGGACGATATAAAAGATGAGCAAAGCATGCTCAAAGGAATTATAAGATTTGGTGATGAAACTACTAAAGAAGTAATGACATCACGTCAGGATATTTTCGATATTGATATTAAGAGTTCTTATGATGATGTACTGAAATGTATTGTAGAAAACAATTACAGTAGAATACCAGTGTATCAAGATAGTACAGATAATATAAGGGGAATACTCTATATTAAAGATTTATTGCCACATTTGCAGAAGTTGCCTAATTTTAGATGGCAAAGTCTTATCCGACCTCCATATTTTGTTCCTGAAACCAAAAAGATAGATGATTTGTTGCGAGAGTTTCAAGAAAATAAAGTTCATATTGCAATTGTTGTAGATGAATTTGGAGGTACAAGTGGACTAATAACTTTGGAAGATATTTTAGAAGAGATTGTAGGTGAGATTAATGATGAATATGACGACGATGAGAAGACATATTCTAAGTTAAACTACAATACATACATTTTCGAAGGTAAAGTTTTACTTACAGACTTCTGTAAAATAATTGATGTCTCTGATGATGAATTTTCAGAAGTTGAGGGAGACGCAGACTCTTTAGCAGGCTTGTTGCTTGAACTAAAGGGAGATTTCTTAAGTATTCATGAAAAGATAGATTATAAGAATTATACTTTTGAGATACTTTCTATTGAGGAGCGCAGAATAAGTAGGGTTAAAGTAACTTTACATAAATAATCGTATTATTATGCCTGTTATTTATATTAAGGAAGTTGCTCCTGATGTAAAATTAGGATTGTGGAAGATGGATGATGATATTTTGCAGATATTATCAGAATCTTCGGACATGAGAAAACTGTTTGATACAGAAATCTCTCAATATAGAAGTGACAGTCGTAGAAATGAAAAACTAGCCGTATACTCTTTGTTATGGAAAATGACAAATAGTAAAATAAGAATTTCTCATAATGATAATGGTAAACCCATTGTTGATGGTTATAACATAAGTATTAGTCATACTCGTGGTTTTGCTTCTGTCATACTCTCTAAATCAAAAAATGTGGCTGTTGATATAGAGTATTATAGTGATCGAGTTGCTAGGATAGCAGATAAATTCATAAGAAAAGATGAAATAGCTAAAGATGTTGGTTCGCAATTGATAAATTGGAGCGCCAAGGAAACGGTTTATAAATACTTTTCTGAACAAGACCTTCAATACTTTGATATGAAGTTAATGCCTAATGCCGAGATTGAGAATACAAAGCAGGTGCAGAATCTCAAGACAAATGATTATCAAGATGTTTACTATGAACTAAACAATGAATATGTTCTTACATATACTTATAATAGAGACTGAAGTTAACCGTTTGTGATAATATACATATTTATTATTTTTTTGAATTCAATTATTTAACAATAGTTCTTGTAGGGATTATTAATATAAATAGTTCACTCCGTCTTATATGCCGCTATACCAAAAGTTCTTTGATCATTTTTTTATTCATCTGTTAGGCCTAACACCAGACAATTTAATTAATTTGTCAAGCAGATAAGAATTGAAAATCAGTCACTTTATAAAATTTTCATACTAAGTCTTGTAATATATTTCATCGATAATGATATAGTTAAGTAATAATTTAACGAAGTGTTGATAATAGATAAAAAAAGGAGAACTAATAATTTAGTTCTCCTTATATAATTATAAGTGTGATATTTTATTCACCTTTGATAGCAGCTACACCAGGAAGTACTTTACCTTCGATAGCCTCAAGAAGAGCACCACCACCAGTAGAAATATAAGAAACCTGATCAGCAATACCAAACTTGTTTACACAAGCAACAGAATCACCACCGCCAATAAGAGAGAATGCACCTTCTTTTGTTGCAGCAGCAACAGCTTCTGCTATGGCCTTAGAACCGCCAGTGAAATTGTCAAATTCAAATACACCTGCAGGGCCGTTCCAAAGGATAGTCTTAGAACCCTTGATAGCTTCAGCAAATGCCTTGCGTGTCTCAGGACCTGCGTCCATACCTTCCCATCCATCAGGGATTTCATTTGAATTGCAAACTTTCTGGTTAGCATCATTAGAGAAATCATCAGCGATGATAGAATCAGAGCCAAGTACAAGTTTTACGTTGTTTTCTTTAGCCTTCTTGATAACATCAAGAGCTACCTCAAGTTTGTCATCTTCGCAGATACTCTTACCAATTTTTCCACCCTGAGCTTTTGCGAAAGTATATGTCATACCACCACAAAGAATCAAGTTGTCAACCTTGCTAAGCAAGTTCTCGATGATACCAATCTTTGTTGAAACCTTAGAACCACCCATAATGGCAGTGAAAGGACGCTGGATATTGTTAAGAATAGCATCAACAGCTTTAACCTCTTTTTCCATTAGGAAGCCCAACATTTTGTTGTCTGCATCAAAATAGTCAGCGATAACAGCTGTAGAAGCATGCTTGCGGTGAGCTGTACCAAATGCATCCATTACGTAGCAATCAGCATATGAAGCTAGTTTCTTTGCGAAATCTTTTTGACGAGCTTTCATTTCTTTCTTAGCCTCATCAAATTCAGGAGTACCCTTTTCAACACCAACTGGCTTACCTTCCTCTTCTGGATAGTAACGAAGGTTCTCAAGAAGCAATGCCTCGCCTGGCTTAAGAGCTTTAGCCTCAGCTTCAGCGTTACCACAATCTTTAGCAAACTTAACGTCTACACCAAGAACTGCAGAAACATTCTTTACAATCTGTGAAAGTGAAAGTTCTGGCTTAACTTTGCCCTTAGGCTTACCCATGTGGCTCATCATAATCAAAGCACCACCATCGGCAAGAATCTTCTTAAGAGTAGGAAGAGCACCGCGGATACGAGTGTCATCAGTTACATTACCATTTTCATCCAATGGAACATTAAAGTCCACGCGAACGATTGCTTTCTTACCTGCAAAGTTGAATTGTTCGATTGTCATTTTACGTTTATATTTTTAAGTTAGAAATTTATCTCTTTTAATTAAGTATGATAGTGTAACCTATCATATGCAAAGATACTACTTTTAATTAAGAACAGGAAAGGATTTGTTGAGATTTAAAATTTTTTTGTACACTATTATCCTTAATGTAATATGGATATAGCATTTCCTAATCTTCATATTCTGTGGTATCAATAATACCGGCTTCAGCTAAAGCTTCTTTACGTTCAACGCATGTTCCACATTTTCCGCAATGCTTTTCGCCTCCTTTATAGCAGCTCCAAGTTTCGGCATAATCAATACCTAATTCTTTCCCTATTTTAGCTATTTCTCCTTTCGTTATGTTTGTGTATGGAGCAACGACTCTTGCATTAACATATGTTCCATTACTGGCTGCCTTGTCCATAGCTGAAATAAACTCCGGTCTGCAATCAGGATATATTGTGTGATCACCTGCATGGTTAGCAATAAGTACATTTTTTAATTTATGGCTCTCTGCAATTCCTACTGCTATTGAAAGCATAATACCGTTACGGAATGGTACAACAGTAGATTTCATATTGTCTGCTGCATAGTGTCCTTCAGGAATAGCATTGCCACCTTCAAGGAGAGAACTTTTGAAATATTGGTGTATGAAATCAAGGTTAATCGTGATATGCTTGATTCCAAGTCGTTCGCAATGCATTTTTGCATAAGGTATTTCTTTTGAATTGTGGTTGCTTCCATAATCGAAGCTAATACCAAGTGCTATTTTATCTTTTTTGTCATAGAGTAGTGTTATACTATCCATACCTCCACTTACTATTATTACAGAATCTTTCATACTGTTTATATATTAATTTTTATTATCCAAATAAAGCTCGCAGTGCTTCTTCTACCTTTCTTACAGGATGTAGCTCAATGTTATATTTTTTATGTGCAAATCCTTTAAGATTATATTGCGGAATAATCATATGAGAAAATCCAAGTTTCTCGGCTTCTGCAACGCGTTGTTCAATTCTATTAATAGGACGAACTTCTCCGCTCAGTCCAACTTCGCCAGCCATACACCAACCTGTTTCAATGGCTGTATCAACATTGCTTGATAGCACAGCTGCGATAACGCTTAGATCCATAGCCAAATCTGTGACGCGTAGTCCTCCTGCAATATTAATAAAAACATCTTTTTGCATTAGTTTGAATCCTACTCTTTTTTCAAGTACGGCTAAAAGCATATTTAAACGCCGTTGATCAAATCCGGTTGCTGAGCGTTGAGGAGTACCATAGGCGGCAGAGGAAACAAGAGCCTGTGTTTCAACAAGGAATGGTCTTACTCCTTCAATTGCTGAAGATATAGCAATACCTGAAAGTCCTTCGTGATCTTGCGTAAGTAACAATTCAGATGGGTTTGATACCTGTCTGAGTCCATCTTGGCGCATTTCGTATATACCAAGTTCTGATGTACTTCCAAATCTGTTTTTGATAGAGCGTAATATCCTATACATATAATGTTGATCACCTTCAAACTGAATAACGGTATCAACAATATGCTCTAGGATTTTTGGGCCAGCAAGAGTACCCTCCTTATTTATATGCCCAATAAGGATAACAGGAATGCCACTGGTTTTAGCAAATCTTAATAAAGCAGACGCGCATTCTCTCACCTGAGTTATACTTCCTGGAGAACTGTCTACGTCGCTTGTATATATTGTCTGAATGGAATCAATAATGAGCAATTCTGGTTTCACATTCTTCACATTGTCAAAAATGCTTTCCAAAGATGTCTCGCAGAATACCATAACATCATTATCACATCCTATTCTATCTGCTCGCATCTTAATTTGATGGGCACTCTCCTCACCGCTGACGTAAAGAATTCTGCGTTCTTTCATCTTCAATATCGTTTGCAAAGTGAGGGTACTTTTACCTATACCAGGTTCGCCGCCAAGCAATACGATACTTCCAGGAACAAGTCCCCCTCCTAACACTCTGTTAAACTCTTCATCGTGCATATCAATTCGAGGCTCATCCTTAGCAGATATTTCATTCAGATACTGTGGCTTATTCTTACGTTCAAATCCACTCGTAAGTGCATGAGCTGCAGACTTTGCGGCAAGAGAACCTGAATCATTTGAGATTCTTATTTCCTTGAATGTATTCCACTGTCCACAGCTAGGACATTTTCCTATCCACTTTGCTGATTCTTGTCCGCAGTTATCACATACGTATGCTATTTTATCTTTAGCCATATTGTATTGCTTGTTATTTATCCACAAAAGTACTAAGATTTTTTTAGAGTTACAAAATTATTTATTACTTTTGCATGATGTGTAACATGTTACAAATAATGTATATATAAATTATGAGATTATTTAAATTAAATATATTTTTTCTACTATCTATCTTATTTTTTGCGTCTTGTGGGAAATCTTATAACGAACAAAAAAAATTGTCAATAGAGGATCGTAAGCGTTTGCACACAGAAGATTCTCTGGCCTTGAAGGTTGCAGTAATGCCGACTTTAGATTGCATGCCAATTTATGTTTTGAAGGAAAAGCAACTTTATGATTCATTAAAACTTGATATACGTCCTCGCTTTTTCAATGCACAGATGGATTGTGATACGGCAATAATAAATGCTAGAGTAGAAGGATTGGTAAGTGACTTAGTTCGCACAGAGAACTTGCGTAAACGTGGCATAAGATTAGACTATTTGTCTTCAACTAATGCATATTGGCAGTTGTTTACTAATAGAATGGCGAGATTGAGAAAATTAAACCAATTAGGTGACAAGAAAATTGCGATGACACGTTATTCTGTTACCGACTATCTTACAGATAGAACAATGGATACTGTTAAGACGAAAGCTATGTTTTACAAAATCCAAATCAATAATGTATTTGTAAGATTGGACATGTTGTTGAATAATGGAATTGATGCTTTATGGTTGACTGAACCACAGGCTACTGTAGCGAGAATACATAATAATGATATTTTGCGTGATAGTCGTGATTTTAAAATCAATTTTGGCGTACTTGCTTTCAGAAGTGATTTGACTAGAGATAAGCATCGAAAAGTTCAATTAAAGGAATTCGTTAAAGCCTACAATTTAGCTTGTGACTCTTTGAATGCTCGTGGTTTAGCTCATTATAGCAATATTTTGAAAAAGTATTATAAAATAGATGCTGTAACAATTAATGCGTTACCAAAACTAAAATATAAGCATATTTCTGCTCCTATGTCTTCTGACATAAGACTGGCTAACAAATATTGAATTTGTCATGAATAATTTAATCGTTCAGTTAGAAACTGTCTTTTCTAATATAATCCTTAATAAAGATCTTTCTTCTGCATTGAAGAATATTAAAGACTTTCTTGCCTATAGAGGCATTACTCACTATGATGATCGTTTGGAAGAAGTAGAGTCGGGGTATAATTTGATGAAAGATTATATGTCAAGAGGGTATAAAGATGAAATGCGTGAAAGTTTGTATTTCGATATGCTGCGCAAACTTTATACTGTTGCTTTTGACTCTTCAAAGAATATTCAGATTGCTAATGGGCAGTATTATTCTACTGCAGCAGAAAATTCTTCAAAGATAAATCTTAACGAAGAAGCTATTAGTGAAAAATTTGAAGGATATATTCAGGATATGGCAATGATATCTCTTCAACCTGATAGTAGTCAACGAGAACTGGAAGAAAAAATTATTCACGAACATCAGAATTATTTATCTGTACTGTTCGATGCTATAGTTGTATCACCATATTGGAACGAGGGCATTTCTATTAAGATGACAGAGACTCTTTTGAATCCAACGATAGATGTCTCTGATATATTAAATTTATTGAGTGCTATAACATTAAGTTCGACTTCTCTTTTCGATTACTGGCGTTTCAAGACCTTATATAATGTATGTTTAGGCAGTTCTGACGAAAACGTTAAGCAGCGTGCTTTTGTCGGTTGGGCGTTTATGCTGAATACATATGGAATCACGTTGTTTAAAGAGGCAAAAAATATGTTTGCCGAGGCTTTAGATGCAAATTCAGATTTGAGACGTCAATTTTATGAGTTGCAGTTACAAGTAATATATTGTTCTGATGCTGAACAGGATAATGAGAATATACAGAAGAACATAATGCCAGACTTGTTGCGTAATGGAAATTTTAAAATAACACGCTCTGGAATTCTTGAACAGGAAGATGATTCTGTTAGCGATGCTATAAATTCAGATGACGATGATAAGAAGATGGAACAGATGGAGCAAAGCTTCAACAAGATGATGGACATGCAGAAGCAAGGTTCTGATATCTATTTTGGTGGCTTTTCCCAAATGAAAAGATTTCCATTTTTCTTAAAGATTAGCAATTGGTTTGCTCCTTTTGATATAGATAGTCCTTATCTTACTTCGGTTAAGGCTAAGCTGGGTAATATTAAATTACTCGATTCATTATATAAAAGCACCTCTTTCTGTGATTCTGACAAGTATTCTTTTGCTTTTGCAATTATTTCAATTCTTGATCAAATTCCAGATAATATGCGCGAAGTAATGAATTCTGCGGATTTTTTTGGAATGGCATATGATGATACAAACTCTCATACTTCAACTTATATAAGACGTAGATATCTTCAAGACTTATATCGTTTCTTTAAGCTAAATCATTATAGATCAGAGTTTAATAGTCCTTTTATCGAAGCTCAGTTTGTAGACAAAAAAATAATGCTACTTAGCGATTTTATTTCATATGAAGAGTTTTCAAATGATATCTTGTCTTTAGCGAAGTTTTCTCTTAAGCATCAGCGATGGAATTTATTGAATGCTTTGCTTTCGCATTTTAAGCTTACGGATGCTTTAGTAAAAGAAAAGTTGGATTATGAAAGTTTAAAACTGCATTATTACTTAAAGGGTGCATTATTAATGCATCGCCATATGTATAATGAAGCTTGTGAGGCATATAAATCTTTATTGGTTTTAGATGACTCACAAAGGATGGGCTTAGATAGAAAACTACTTAATTTTAATCCAGCTACAGAATTCATTGATAGTCCTGTTGCTAGTATTATATTTGAAAATAGTAAAGAAAGTGTATTGAAATCTTATGCTTTGGCAGCATTAAGATCGGGTGATAATTCTCTTGCTACTAAGTGTTATAAGATATTGTCTGAAAAAAATGATGCATTCAAGTATAAGTTGTATCATGCCTTAGCATTAATTGGGGTAGGAGATGTTGATACAGCTTTGTCTATTTTGTTTTCATTAGATATTCAGAATGATGATGCTAACGTTAAAAGAACAATAGCGTGGGCTTTATTAGTGAAGGCAGATTATGAAAAGTCAGAAAGATATTATGATAAGCTAATATTGTCTGACACTATTGTGGCAGATGATTACCTTAATGCAGGATATTGTAAATGGATTCTTAATAAAAATAGCGAAGCTGTCATATCGTTTAAGAATTGGATGTCAATTAAAAAAACAGACGATAGTTTAAGAGAAGCATTCAATTCTGATCATAATATTTTAAATGCAGCAGGAATATCTAACATTGATATGAAATTGATGATAGATATTGTAAATGAATAAAAAAAGGGGCTGTGTCAAAATTCAATTTTGGGATTCACTAACTTACAATTTATAAGTAAGTTATTCTCACAAGCCAAAAATAAGCCATATTTACCTTGAAAACAGGGGGGTAAATATGGCTTTTCCATTATTATAGTATCAAACTATAACATTTTAGAAGGGGAATTTTAGTTTTGACACAGCCCCTTTTTTTTATTTTGTCTTCTTTCTATGAGTTCATAGACAAAAGGAATTCATCATTATTTCTTGTATGAACCATCTTGTCGTGAATAGAATTCATAGCTTCTATTGGGTTCATGTCGCTTATATACTTACGTAATATCCACATTCTGTCGAGAGTTGTTCTTTCCTGTAACAAATCGTCGCGTCTTGTACTTGATGCAACGAGATTGACAGCAGGGAATATTCTCTTATTGCTGAGTGAGCGGTCAAGCTGCAATTCCATGTTACCAGTACCCTTGAATTCCTCAAAGATAACCTCGTCCATTTTACTACCAGTATCAATAAGAGCTGTTGCTATTATGGTGAGCGAACCTCCGCCTTCAATATTTCTGGCTGCACCGAAGAATCTCTTAGGCTTTTGTAATGCATTAGCATCAACACCACCAGTCAAGACCTTGCCACTTGCTGGACTCACTGTATTATATGCGCGTGCAAGACGTGTAATTGAATCAAGGAATATCACAACGTCATGTCCACATTCAACCATTCTCTTAGCCTTTTCCAAAACGATTCCCGCAATCTTTACGTGTCTTTCTGCAGGTTCGTCAAACGTAGAAGCAATTACTTCTGCATTTACTGTGCGTGCCATATCTGTAACTTCCTCAGGGCGCTCATCAATTAATAGCATCATAAGGTATGCTTCTGGATGATTTGCCGCAATTGCATTTGCAATATCTTTCATGAGAATAGTCTTACCAGTCTTAGGCTGTGCAACAATAAGAGCGCGTTGTCCTTTTCCTATAGGTGAAAATAAGTCTACAACTCTTGTTGAAAGATTAGTTGTAGCTCTATCTCCGCAAAGAGAGAATTTCTCATCAGGGAAGAGTGGGGTGAGGTGCTCAAATGGAATTCTGTCTCTTACCTCATTTGGATTTCTTCCATTAATTTGGTCAATGTTTGTAAGAGGGAAATATTTTTCACCATCGTGAGGTGGTCTTACGTGACATTGTATAACGTCACCAGTCTTAAGACCATATTTCTTTATGATATTTGTAGATACATATACATCATCAGGTGATGATAAATAATTATAATCACTTGAACGCAAGAATCCATATCCGTCAGGCATTACTTCAAGAACTCCATTTGCCGTAATTAAATCTGAAAAATCAAATTTTTCGACAGCAGTTGGCTCTGGTCTTTGGAAAACCTGTTGTGTAGGTGCAACAGTAGGTGCAACAGTTGTTGTAGGATTGTCAAACATATCATAGTTTGGTACAACTCCTTGATCCTCTATTGGTAAGTCTACAACAGTGATGAAGTCTGTTCCGTCACCTGGGTCTCCTGTCCAATAACCATCAGCACTTATAGTTTCAGAATTATTTTCCTCAACATCTTTGTTGTGATCATTGATTTTAGCTTTTAATTGATTTAAAAGCTCATTTTTCTCATTATCATCGTTATTGTCGTTGACTGAAGAAAATGCAGCTTCAGGAATAAAATCATTCTCATCATTATTTGATAAGAAATCTTCTTGTTTTTCAGTTTCTATATTTGTATTGAGTTCAACATTGTCGTTGTAATCACCGGCATCAGTTAAATTCTCATTTGTTTCATTTTGTTTTGCAGCTTCAGCTGCAGCGATGAGTTCCAATTCCTTTTTTGACTTACGTCCACGATGCTTAGGCATCTTCGCAAGTATTTCTTCCGGAGAAGGCTCATCTTCTATATCTTTAAATAATGATTTGGAGTCTGTGGTTGTCATGTTCTTTTTCTTTAAATCTAAATTCTCACCATCTTTGCCTTTAACTGTGTATATACGATCTGTGTCTTTCTTGGCAATTCTGGTTCGTTTTCTTTTTGCTACAAGAGGATTCTTGTTACCTTCTTCTTCTGCCTGTTTGTCAAGAATGGCATAAATCATGTCTTCCTGGCTGAAGTCAGTTTTATAGTCAGCACCTAAATTCGTAGCGATAACCTCTAATTCAGAGGCATCTTTAGATAATAGTTCATCCTTGCTATACATATTATTGTATATGAAAATTTTGATTGAATTGAATTGTGTTTCATGAAGAGAAACACGGTTGTGTTAAAAATCTTTGCAAAGATAATATATTTTTTTGAAAACACAAAAAAAGAGACGGCTTTTTTCAATCCGTCTCTTTATTATTTAATGGTAGGATTTTAATTATTCTCCTTTTTCCATTTTTGCTTTAAGATCTGCAAGAACGTCAAGGTCACCAAGAGATGTACCTGCTGCTACATTGTTAATCTGTGCAGCGTCGTTCTTGTGAGCTGCATGCTTGTGAGCTGGTTTAGCTGCTGCAACTTCTTCTTTACCCTCTTCAAATGTGCGGCTGTGAGAAAGGATGATTCTCTTAGTCTCCTTTACGAACTCAATTACCTTGAATTCTAGTTCCTCACCCTGCTGAGCCTGTGAACCATCTTCCTTAACTAGGTGCTTAGGAGTTGCGAATCCTTCACCACCTTCATTAAGAGTGATTACAGCACCCTTGTCCATCATCTGAGTAATCTTACCTGTGTGAACTGAACCAGGAGTGTAGATAGTCTCGTATGTATCCCAAGGATTCTCTTCAAGCTGCTTGTGACCAAGGCTCAAACGACGATTTTCCTTGTCGATATCAAGAACGATAACATCGATCTCTGCACCAACTGTTGTGAATTCTGATGGATGCTTAACTTTCTTAGTCCAAGAAAGGTCGCTGATATGGATAAGACCGTCAACACCTTCTTCAAGTTCTACGAAGATACCGAAGTTAGTGAAGTTACGAACCTTTGCAGTGTGCTTGCTAGCTACAGGATACTTAGTTTCGATAGCCTCCCATGGATCTTCCTTAAGCTGCTTGATACCAAGACTCATCTTACGCTCGTCACGGTCAAGAGTCAATATAACAGCCTCAACTTCATCACCTACGTGCATGAACTCCTGAGCTGAACGCAAATGCTGGCTCCAAGACATTTCACTAACGTGGATAAGACCTTCAACACCTGGCTGAATTTCTACGAAAGCACCATAGTCTGCGATAACAACAACCTTACCCTTAACATGGTCACCAACCTTAAGATCAGCATTAAGAGCATCCCAAGGATGTGGTGTAAGTTGCTTCAAACCAAGAGCGATACGCTTCTTCTCCTCATCAAAATCAAGGATAACAACGTTAATCTTCTGGTCAAGAGCAACAACCTCATGAGGATCGCTTACACGGCCCCAAGAAAGGTCTGTGATATGAATAAGTCCGTCTACACCGCCAAGGTCAACGAATACACCGTAAGATGTAATGTTCTTAACAGTACCCTCAAGTACCTGACCCTTTTCAAGGTGAGAGATAATTTCTTTCTTCTGTGCTTCCAACTCAGCTTCAATAAGAGCCTTGTGAGAAACAACAACATTGCGGAATTCCTGATTGATCTTTACGACCTTGAATTCCATTGTCTTGCCTACGAATACATCGTAGTCACGTATTGGATGAACGTCAATCTGACTTCCTGGAAGGAATGCTTCAATACCGAATACGTCAACAATCATACCGCCCTTAGTACGGCACTTAATATAACCCTGAATGATTTCTTCATTCTCAAGAGCTGCATTAACCTCATCCCAACTCTTATTAAGGCGAGCTTTACGGTGAGAAAGTACCAACTGACCTTTTTTGTCCTCTTGGTTTTCTACGTAAACTTCAACCTTGTCACCTACTTTGAGGTTTGGGTTGTAACGAAATTCAGATGCAGGAATGATACCATCGCTCTTATAACCGATGTTTACAACAACTTCCTTTTTATCAAGGGCGATAACTGTACCCTCAACTACCTGATGCTCCTGAATTTTGTTCAGGGTTTCGTCATAAGCTTTTTCTAGATCTTGCTTCTTGACGTTTGCGCTTGAACCATTCTCAAATTCTTCCCAATCGAAGTCTGATAATGGTTGTACGTTCTTTAAATCTGACATGTAATAATAATTTTTTAAAATTAATAAAGTTGGACTTTATGTTATATGTGGCAATCCCATATAATTATGGGGTCGCTCGAAATCGCGTGCAAAGGTACATCTTTATTAATTAATTGAATTCTTAATTAATAGCTTTTCTGTTCTATTTATGGTTATTTAACTGTTTTAGGATAATTTATTTGTTTTTCTAGCACTTAATACATTATTATATATGCTTTGTGTTAGGTTGGCTTTCGTTGAATAAAGTACCTGCTTGCAATGTGAAATAGTGTTATCTAGTGAGAGCCCTTAAAATCATTATCAAGTTGTTAATGATATAACAATGACATTTGCCTGGTCTTACTTTTTTTGTTTTTTCTTTATACCGAAAAGATCCCAAAAACCATTAAAGTCTCTCTTGATGATGAAACCTATACCTTGTGTGTTCAGACTATTTCTTGTAAAATATCTGTCGTTGGTCTGATTGTATACTCTTACAGCCAGATTACCGTTAGGATAGAGTAGGTATCTAAGATCAAAGTCTCCAATGAAACTTGTAGTAGCATTTGCATTGTCACGATATCCAAATTGGCCACTGAATTGTAATCTGTTATTTAGTAGTCTTCCACTCAACATTCCTTCATATTCTGCATTATTCCACCCCTCATCTCCTGTTGAAATGTTGGCACCAAAATTCCAGTTGGTATTGTTTATCACACTACTTAAAACATTATTAAGTTGCTGACTTACGGTTCCACTCAGAATACTTTGCATAGCAAGACTAGTCTGGCTTTGCTGAGTTGTACTTTCTGCAATAGCATTATTGTTAGTTTGTGTATAGAAACGACCGATTGCTAGAAGATATAAAACTTGTTGGTTCATTTCTTCTTCGCTGTTTATCAGATTTAATATCATCTGTTTGGCATCGTTATTGACAGTCGGCATGTCAAGTCCAAAATCAATTTTAGGACTTGATGGTGTTCCTGTTATATTCATGAGACAGTTAACTCGAATATTGTTGTTTGAGAAACTGTTACCTATTTTCAGGTCGGCAAGACTCACTCCTTGCACGGTATATTGCGCTTTAAGATTAAGTGCAGCTTCAAATGGATCTCCTCCAAAACTTATTGTTCCACCAGGGGTGAATATAAAGTCTTTTTTAATAGCATTTTGTATCGTCAGTTTATAAATACCATGATCAATAAGGTAGTTGCCATATAGATCAAAACTTCCATTATTATAATATGTAGCTCTGAGACCACCTGTGCCATTAAGCGCAATATAGTCACCTGTATTATGGTCCATGATGAGTTTTATTGTAGCATCAGGCGTCATATTTACAAGGAAATTAATATGCATATCCGTAGGAATATCAATATTCTTAGCACTGTCAGCCCTTTCTTTTGTGTTTGATGAAGCCGTAACGCTATCGCGGCTTATCCAGTGAATGAATTCATTCTTATTAATAGATGTAGGACTTGCCACGTTGTAAACAATCTGACTGCCTTTATTAGCAGTAGCTCTGACATCAATTGTTATATCATTGCTTCTACCTTTGATATTACATGTTCCGGTTGTGTATGCAGTACCGTAAAATGTACTTTCTCCAAATTCATGTGTGTCGTATGCCAAAAGATTGTGAGCATCGATTCCTATATCGAAAGTTAGCTTGGTTAGGTGTTGGTGATGCAATGCGCCACTTACAATTCCAATGTGTCCATCCCTATCGGTAATCGTATCATTTTGCAGATATATTTCGTCAGGAACAGCATGAATGTGAGCGTTATGTAGAGTGTAATCAGTGTTGAGCGTACTCATGTGTATCACACCATTAGCAGTCAGGTCACCAGTGAGATTAATTTTGTTTAGAGGGCCTACGACTCTCACGTCACCACTAGCGTATGCATTTATGTTGCCCATGAAACTGCCACAGAATCTTCTTAGAAATTCTATTCTTGTTCCATCAGCAGCTATATCTAAGTCAATATAATTTTTCTTTGGTGAAACGTATCCTTTTATAATTGTCTTTATTGGAAATGAATTATTCACATATGTATTGCTGATTGTATCGTTGGCGGTAGCATCAATGTCTATTTGTCCTTCACGATTATTCCAATTAGCATTGGCATACAATGTGCCCATTCGTCCATTTTCAAATTTAAAATCTTCAACTCGTAATTTTGCCGATGCATCTGGCTTGGCAAAAGCTCCAGCAATGTAAGCTTTACCCGATGCTTTTCCGCTAAAATCAACAGAATGAAAATTCACAAGATTCATAATGTAGCTCACATCAACGCTCTTTAGATCAGCAATAACAGAATCTTTCTTGTTAGGTGTAGCTAATCCTGATATTATGATATGTTGATTGTTGTGAGTAATAGCAAAATGGTCTATCGTTATATTATTTTTCCTATAAACGATATCGCTAGGTTGTATATTCCAAACACTGTCACCCACAATTACGTCAGAGTGGTGTACAGTAATGTGAACAGCATTACCAAACTCTGATTTAAAGAATTCTGTTTCAGTATTAAGAGTACCAGCAAAATACTTACCTGAAATATTGTTCCAGTTTATTATTGATTTAAGTTTGTTGTCTGAAGCTGAAGTTTTTATTTTCCATGCTAATCCTTTTCCGTCTTTAGATACTTTCTTAGCAAGAATTTCAGCTTTTAATGAATCATTTGGAGATGTAACCTTTACATATCCATTTTCAAAGATGTTATTTCCATAACTGAAAGATGGCAGTTGGGCAACAAAATCAATTTGTTGTTGATGATCATTAATGATTGCGCTCAAAGTTGCAGGTTCTGTTAGATCTATATCAACTCCAAAAATTTTATTTAACCAATCACTTTTACTAATGTATGCATTGAAAGAAAAGTTGTTTGATCTTTTTGCCAATCCATGCTTCAATGCTATTAAAGATGGAAGTTTACTGTGTATAATATTTGTAATGCTGTTAAATATTGTAGCATAGTCAAACTTTCCTATAATGTCAGCTTGTCCGAAATCACTGTTCATTGTAAGGAAGTGCTGCATGTTGTCTTTTCCTGCATGTATCTCCATGCTGTTAAGATGATAAGCATCTTTAGGTGAACGCATGTCAAAATTGGATAATACTAATTTACCGTCAGCATTATTTATATTGTCACCAATGAAGTTGGCGTTAATATTCGCAGAAAAAACAGTAGAAGGATAGCTGCTTGTCAGTTTAAGAGCACTCGGATTCAAATGATTTATAGCTGCAATTACTTTTGCTTTTGTGATTTTTCTATGTTTGCTTAAATCTCCTGCTATAAAGATCTTACCATTAGGATCGTTTATGTCTAGTCTACCGTTAAAACGCATGTCTGTCTTTTTCATACTGAACAGACCGTCTATATTTATATTTCGGTATGTGTACTTATTATATTCTAAGTTTCCAATTTGTCCTTTGACATTGATTTTTATATCTTTGCTTTTTATATAACCGTCGGCATTTATTTTAGTAGCTACAATTCCAAGTTTATTATTATTGATGATTTTACCAATGGCAATGCCAGCAGTTTCAATATGTCCACTGAAATTCTTACCGTTTATACCCAATGCTAGTTTAGCTGATCCAACATCCGTGCGAATCATACCTTTGGTAGCAACATCTTTGCCATATCCTCCAATGGAACCTTTAAAAACAATATTTCCAAGTCTTGTAATTTCGATTGGAATATTTAATTGCTTTCCTAGATTGTCACTAATGAATTTTATTCCGTCGCCTTTAAGGCTGAGGCTATTTATATCCGCAACCCATCTTGGTTTCTTGCTTTGCCAACTACTTAATGAGCCATTAGCCTTAAGAAATATACTTCTGCCAATTATTCCTAAAGAGTGGATTCTTACAGAAGTACTAGTTCCGCTGATTGTTGTACTTATATCAAGTTTGTTACGGAAAGATTTAAAAGCAGGAATCAGACACGAAAAATCAGACGGACGTATTGTAGACTCGTCAATGCTTCCACTGTATTGTAAAGATGGAATTTGTAATTCTTTACCAAGAAACGTATAAGTGGCAAGACAATCGCCTAGTCTGATTACAGTTCCTGGCAGCATCAATTCAAAGTCATTTAATTCAGCTTGTTTCCTGTTAGCTATAATCTTTGTTGATAGTGATACAATGTTTAGTCCGGATACATCCTTAAATGATAATTTTCTGATATTCAGATTAATGCTATCATTGGTTAGTCTATTCAAGATAATGTGGGCACTTATTCCTGATAAATTAAGATGTTTAGTATCTAGCTGTCCATATTTCTGAACAGCATCATATTGGTTATATGAAAGTGCGCCATTTCTAATGATTAGTGAACCAATCCTTAAATCAAGATTACTTTTGCTTTTTTTGTTTTTTGAAGCTAATGAATCTAGTGCAAATTGGTAGTTTGGCTTTGAATATGCAGTTTGTTTATAAGCATTGACTTTTGAACCGAAAAGCTGTGCTGATGTTATTGATATCTTTCCTTGAAAAAGTTTTATAATGTCAATTTTAACAGAAGCTCTTGAAGACTTCAAAAGTTTCTCACCATGTTGGTCGTATATCAGAACATCATCAATAATAAAACGATTCAAAAATCCTAAATCAACATTGGCAATACTGACTCTTGTGCCTAGTTTGTGAGCAAGCAGATTACTTGCTTCAGAGCCAATAGAACTCTTTACTGCTGGTAGATGCAGCAGTATAACTAACATAAAATATAGTCCAGCTATGGACCATATTATTGTGTTGACAATATGTTTGAGCCTGTTCAGTTGACTTCCTCTATTGGATTTATGTTGCAAAATTACATCAAATTTGGCTTAAAATAGAAATTAACGGATACTTTTTCTTTTATTTATGCTTTATTTTCACTAAATTTGCATCGAATGTTTCAGCTCACCTGCAAAAAAATAAATGTATTTAACGAAACACGATAGTTATTGTTATAATGCAGTGAATATAATTTTGCTTTTATTTGTGGGCAAAAGTGTTATCAAGAAAAATAGAAATAATCAACTTATATAAGTAGTTATGACAAAAGTAATTAAGTTGCGTAAGGGCTTAGACATTAACTTAAAAGGAACAGCTTGCAAGGGAACTATTTCAACGCTGAAAAGCGGTGAGTATGCTTTAGTGCCTGAAAGTTTCTGTGGAGTTATTCCTAAAGTTGTCGTGCACGAAGGTGACAAGGTTAAGGCTGGCGAAGCCTTGTTTGTAAGTAAAAAATACCCTGAAGTAAAATTCTCTTCTCCTGTTAGTGGTATTGTAGAGGGCATTTTAAGAGGAGAAAGACGTAAGGTCTTATATGTTAAGATCAAGGCTGATGAAGAACAGGAGTTTGTAGACTTTGGTTTAAAAAATGTTGAATCATTAGATGCAGAAGCTGTAAAGAAAGCTTTACTTGATGCAGGACTTTTTGGATATATAAACCAATTGCCTTATGCTGTTTCTACAACTCCCGACACAGAACCAAAAGCAATATTTGTTTCTGCATTCCGTGATATGCCTTTAGCATCTGACTTCGAGGTTGAACTAGAAGGGAATGAGAAAGATTTTCAAACAGGTTTGACTGCTCTTTCAAAAATACAGAACACTTATCTTGGTATAAGTTCAAAGCAGACGGCAAAGGCTCTTGTTGATGCGAAGGATGTGGAAATAAATATTTTCGATGGTAAGTGCCCTGCAGGAAATGTTGGGGTTCAGGTTAATAACGTTCTTCCTGTAAATAAGGGGGAGGTTGTTTGGACAGTTGATCCAGCATCAGTAATTATTATCGGCAGATTATTTAATTCAGGCAAAGTAGACCTGCGTCGTATTATTGCTATTGGAGGAAGTGAAACCAAAGAACCATCTTATGTTGAAACTCTTATAGGAACGCCTCTTTCTGTCGTTTTATCAGGAAGGCTTGTTACAGAAGAACATATACGTATCATAAATGGTAATCCACTTACTGGCAAGAAGACCACAATAGACGATTATACAGGTGCTGCAACGTCAGAAGTTACAGTAATTCCAGAAGGCGATAATGTAAATGAGTTGTTGGGCTGGATACTTCCACGAACAAAAGAATATTCTACATCACGCAGTTATTTCTCTTGGCTGTTTGGTAAAAGAGCATATAATCTTGATGCAAGAATAAAAGGTGGTGAGCGACACATGATTATGAGTGGAGAATATGACAAGGTGTTGCCGATGGATATTTATGGTGAATATCTAATAAAGGCTATCATTGCTGGAGATATAGACAAAATGGAGCAACTTGGTATTTATGAAGTATCTCCTGAAGACTTCGCACTTGCTGAATTCGTTGATTCTTCCAAATTGGAATTGCAGCGTATTGTCCGTGAAGGACTAGATATGCTTAGGAAGGAAAATGCTTAAATCAAATTGAAACAAGAATAATTATGAGTGCATTAAAAAAAATACTTGATAATATAAAGCCAAACTTTGACGAAGGAGGCAAACTGCATGCATTTAAAAGTGTATATGATGGTTTAGATTCATTTTTATTTGTGCCTAATACAACTTCAAAGAGCGGAACGAATATTCATGATGCCATTGATTCTAAGAGAATAATGAGTATTGTAGTGATAGCATTGCTACCTGCTTTACTTTTTGGCATGTATAATATCGGCTATCAAAACTTTATGGCAGCTGGTGCTTTAAAAGCTGCTTCATTTTGGTCTATATTCCTTTACGGTTTTGTGGCTGTTCTGCCAAAATTAGTAGTGTCTTATGTTGTAGGCTTGGGCATTGAATTTGCTTGGGCGCAATGGAAAAATGAGGAAATACAGGAAGGATATCTTGTAACAGGTATACTTATTCCAATGATTCTCCCTGTTAATTGTCCTATTTGGATAATGGTTATTGCAATTGCTTTTGCTGTGATATTCGTGAAGGAGATATTTGGAGGTACCGGTATGAATATTTTCAATGTTGCTTTGATAGCTCGTGCGTTCTTGTTCTTCTCTTATCCTACAAAGATGAGTGGTGATAGTGTGTGGGTTGCAAAAGATACAATATTGGGACTTGGACATCAGTTGCCAGATGCTTTTACTTGTGCTACACCACTAGGGCAGATTTCACAGAATATTAATGTGCCTTATAGTCTTAGTGATATGTTTACTGGTTTCATTCCTGGTTCTATCGGTGAAACTAGTGTTATCGCAATAGCAATAGGTGCTATCATATTGTTGTGGACAAAAATAGCTAGTTGGAAGACTATGCTTAGTGTCTTTGTCGGAGGTTCATTAATGGCATTATTATTCTCAGCAACAGGCAGTTCACATATTCCTTGGTATGAACATCTCGTTCTTGGTGGTTTTTGTTTTGGTGCAGTATTTATGGCTACAGATCCTGTTACCAGTGCACGTACAGAAACAGGAAAGTATATCTATGGTTTCTTGATTGGAGCTATGGCAATAGTAATAAGAGTTTTGAATGCCGGTTATCCAGAAGGAATGATGTTGGCAATATTACTAATGAATATGTTTGCTCCGCTTATTGACTATTGTGTAGTGCAGAGCAATATTTCAAAGAGAATGAAACGTGTAACAACTAAAAAATAACGGATATGGCAACAAAGAAATTTAGATGTAAGGTTTGTGGATATATCCATGAAGGCGATGCTGCTCCGGAAAAATGTCCGATTTGTCAATCTCCGTCTTCGGACTTTGAAGAAATCACAGAGAGTGGTGTCGGCGGAGCTTCTATAACAAGTAAAAAAAGATTAAATACAAATAGTAATACATATACCATTATATATTCATCAATAATAGTAGTAGTGGTAGCTTTCCTTATGGCTTTTGTTTTTCAAGCTCTCAAACCAGCACAGGATGCCAATGTGGCTCTTGATAAGAAAAAACAAATACTAGCAGCATTAAATATAAGAGATCTTACCGATGAACAAGCTGCTGCTGAATATGCTAAGGACATCACGGCTGATAAAATTATTGATGCTACCGGCAAAACTGTATCAAAAGGTTCTGAAGGTGGTGAAGAAAGTGGTTTTAAATTAAACAGCGCTGATTATAAGGCAGGAAAACTAGCTTTATTTGTCTGCAAAGTGAATGGAGAAACAAAGTATGTAATGCCAGTTTATGGTATGGGACTTTGGGGACCAATATGGGGATATATTGCTGTTAATGCTGATAAAACAACTGTGTTTGGGGCTTATTTCAATCATGAAAGTGAGACAGCCGGACTTGGCGCAGAAATAAAAGATAACGCTGCATGGCAGGAACAGTTTAAAGGAAAGAAAATTTTTAAGAATGGTTCTGATAATGTTGCTTTATCTGTTTTAAAGAAAAGTGATGTTAAGGATCCTACAACACAATGTGATGGTGTTACTGGTGCCACTTTGACATCAAATGGTGTTAGTGCAATGCTTAAGGATTGTCTCTCAAAGTATAAAACATTTCTTAATGATAAATAAAAGGGAGGAATATTGATATGAGTAAACTGTTTTCAAAGGAGAACAAAGAAGTTTTAACAAATCCATTTAATGTAGACAATCCTGTACTTGTGCAGGTTCTTGGTATATGTTCTTCTCTTGCTGTAACTTCACAATTGAAGCCAGCTATAGTTATGGGACTTGCTGTTGCAGTGATAACAGCATTTTCAAATGTAATCATTTCGCTGATCCGTAAGACAATACCTAATCGTATTCGTATTATTGTTCAGTTGGTAGTTGTTGCTGCATTGGTAACGATTGTGAGTCAGATATTGAAAGCTTTCGCTTATGATGTAAGTGTTCAGCTGTCTGTATATGTAGGTCTTATCATTACAAACTGTATCCTTATGGGACGTCTTGAGGCTTTTGCTATGATGAACAAGCCATGGCCTAGTTTTCTTGATGGTCTAGGAAATGGTCTAGGTTATGCATTGATATTGGTAGTCGTTGGTGCAATACGTGAACTTTTTGGACGTGGTACACTACTTGGATTAACAATAATTCCACAGTCAGCTTATGATGCTGGATATATTAACAATGGTATGATGACAATGCCAGCAATGGCACTGATACTTTTGGGATGTGTAATTTGGATACATAGAGCTTATTTTTATAAAGAAGAAAAGAAATAATAATACCTAAAAAGAAAAAGTTATGGAACATTTTATAAGTTTATTCTTCAGATCCATATTTGTGGATAACATGATTTTCGCATTCTTCCTAGGTATGTGCTCTTTTCTTGCTGTATCAAAGAATGTAAAAACTTCATTAGGACTTGGTCTGGCTGTGACGTTTGTGTTATTGGTAACCGTTCCTGCGGATTATTTGCTTCAGGTATACGTTTTAGGTCCCGACTGTCTAGTTGAAGGTGTTGATTTGTCATACCTTAGTTTTATATTGTTTATAGCAGTCATAGCTGGTATCACACAGTTGGTAGAGATGGCTGTAGAGAAATATTCTCCGTCGCTTTATGCAGCTTTAGGCATCTTTCTTCCGCTTATAGCTGTGAACTGTGCTATCATGGGTGCATCTTTGTTTATGCAGCAGCGCATTAATCTTGATCCGTCAAACACACAGTATATTGGTAATGTGTGGGATGCAATAGGCTATGCTGTTGGTAGTGGTCTCGGTTGGACACTTGCGATTGTGTCTATGGGAGCAATAAGAGAGAAAATGCAATATAGTGATGTACCAAAACCTCTTCAGGGATTAGGCATAACATTCATTACTGTTGGTCTTATGGCAATGGCGATGATGTGCTTCTCTGGTCTTAAATTTTAAAAGGGAGAATATAATAATATGGGACAATTTATATTAGTAAGTATAGGAGTTTTTCTTGCTACGATTCTCCTTTTAGTTATCATACTGCTTGTTGCAAAAAAATACCTTTCGCCTAGTGGAAGTGTTGATATTGTTGTTAATGATGATCAAACGTTACATGTTACTCAAGGTAACAGTTTGATGTCTACTCTTAATGAGAATGGTATCTATCTTCCTTCTGCATGCGGTGGTAAAGCTAGTTGTGGCCAGTGTAAAGTACAAGTTTTGGAAGGCGGTGGTGAAATATTGGATTCTGAACGTTCGCATTTCACACGTAAGCAAATTAAGGATCATTGGCGTTTGGGATGCCAGTGCAAGGTTAATGGTAACTTGAGTATTAAAGTACCAGAGAGTGTGCTTGGTGTGAAAGAGTGGGAGTGCACAGTTATTTCAAATAAGAATGTGAGTTCTTTCATCAAAGAATTCAAAGTCGCTTTACCTCCCGGCGAGCACATGGATTTTATTCCAGGTTCTTATGCTCAGATAAATATTCCAGCTTATGATGTGATAGATTATGACAAAGACTTTGATAAGGATCTGATAGGCGAGGACTATATATCTGGATGGAATAACTTTAATATTTTTTCATTAAAGGCTCATAATCCAGAACCTACAGTGCGTGCATATTCAATGGCAAATTATCCAGCCGAGGGCGATATAATCACTCTTACTGTGCGTATTGCAACAACGCCATTCCTGCCACGTCCGCAAGTTGGCTTCCAAGATGTACCTACGGGTATTGGATCTTCATATATTTTCTCACTTAAGGCTGGTGATAAGGTTATGATGAGCGGTCCTTATGGTGAGTTCCATCCTAACTTCACTTCAGGCAAAGAAATGATATGGATAGGTGGTGGCGCGGGAATGGCTCCTTTGCGTTCACAGATTATGCACATGACTAAGACCTTGCATACCACTGACAGAGAGATGCATTTCTTTTATGGTGCACGTGCATTGAGTGAGGCTTTCTTCCTAGAGGACTTCTGGGAACTTGAAAGAGAATTTCCTAACTTCCATATGCATTTGTCACTTGATCGTCCTGATCCAAAAGCTGATGCTGCAGGTGTTAAGTACTATGCTGGCTTTGCTGTTAACTGCATTCGTGATACCTATCTTAAAGATCATGAAACGCCAGAGGATTGTGAGTATTACCTTTGTGGTCCTCCAATGTTAATCAAGACTGTAACTGACTATCTTGACAGTCTTGGTGTTGAAGGTGACGCTATTATGTATGACAACTTCGGATAAGATACATACATATTTAAAAAATAAGAAAGGAACTGACTTTATTGTCAGTTCCTTTCTTATTTTTGGCACACTCTTTGCATAAAGTATCATGGAAAATTTTAAAAATATAATATTATGCAAAAAGGAAATATTGGAGTTACAACAGAGAACATTTTCCCTGTTATCAAAAAGTTTCTCTATTCTGATCATGAGATCTTTCTTCGTGAAATGGTTAGTAACGCTGTTGATGCTACACAGAAAATTAAGACTCTGGCCGAGAAAGGTGATTTTAAAGGCGAACTTGGCGACTTAGCTGTTCGTATTACTTTAGATGAAGCTGCTAAAACCATTACAATAAGCGATAATGGTATTGGTATGACAGAAGAAGAAATTGATAAGTATATCAATCAAATCGCTTTCTCTGGTGTTACAGACTTCCTAGATAAGTATAAGGATAATGCAAATGCAATTATTGGCCATTTTGGATTAGGATTCTATTCTAGTTTTATGGTTAGTGATCGTGTAGACATAATTACACGTTCTTATAAGGATGATTCAAAGGCTGTTAAATGGTCTTGCGATGGTACACCTTCTTTTGAAATTGAAGATGTTGAGAAAGATGGACGTGGTAGTGATATTGTATTACATGTAAGTGATGACTGTAAGGAATTTCTTCAGAAATCAAAAATAGAAGAATTGCTTAATAAGTATTGTAAGTTCATGCCTGTTCCTGTAGTCTTTGGCAAAAAGACAGAATGGAAGGATGGAAAGCAAGTTGATACTGCGGATGATAATATCATCAATAGTATTGAGCCACTTTGGACAAAAGCACCTTCTACATTAAAGGATGAAGATTATAAGAAATTCTATAGTGAACTTTATCCTATGCAGGATGAGCCATTGTTCTGGATTCATCTTAATGTAGACTATCCTTTTAATCTCACAGGTATACTTTATTTCCCACGTATAAAGAATAATATTGAGTTACAGCGCAATAAGATTCAGCTATATTGCAATCAAGTTTTCGTCACTGATCAGGTCGAAGGTATCGTTCCAGAGTTCCTTACATTGCTTCATGGTGTTATTGATTCACCAGATATTCCTCTTAATGTAAGCCGTAGCTATTTGCAGAGTGACGCTAACGTAAAGAAAATCTCTACTTATATCACAAAGAAGGTTGCAGACCGTTTGCAGAGCATATTTAAAGAGGATCGCAAAGGATACGAGGAGAAATGGGATAATTTGAAGATATTCATCAACTATGGTATGCTTTCACAGGAAGACTTCTATGATCGTGCAAAGGATTTTACTTTGTTGAAGGATGTTGAAGGCAAATATTATACATTTGATGAATACAAGACTCTCATAGAAGGTGAGCAGACAGATAAAGAAGGCTATCTTGTTTATCTTTATGCAAACAACATGGAAGAGCAGTACACTTATATTGAGGCTGCCAAGAATAAAGGCTATAACGTATTATTGCTAGATGGACAGTTAGATACTCCTATTGTGAGTATGCTTGAACAAAAGCTTGAAAAAGTTCGCTTTACACGTGTTGATGCAGATATCGCAGATAGACTTATTGCCAAAGAGGATAATAAGAAGAGTGATCTTGATGCAGATGACAGTAACAACCTTTCTAAAGTTTTCAGTTCACAGATACCACATCTTGATAAAGCTGAATTCAATGTTGAGGTTCAGTCTTTAGGTGAAAATAGTCAACCTGTAGTGATAACACAAAGTGAGTATATGCGCCGTATGAAGCAGATTAGTCAATTCCAACCAGGAATGAGCTTCTATCAGCAAATGCCAGATAGCTACACTTTAGTGCTCAACAGTGATCATACTTTGGTTAAGAAGGTGCTTGAAAGTTGCAACAATAAGACTTCTGAAGCTTTAAAACCTATTCTTAGTGAACTTAAGGGTTTGCAGGCACGCCTTGCTGTGTTGCATCAAAGCCAGACTAATAAGAAACCTGAAGAGGTTACTAAAGAAGAAAAGGACGATCTGCAAAATACAGAGAAAGCAATAAACGAACAGAAGACTAAGCAAACTGAGATAATATCAGGTTATGCAAAGGATGATGAGATTGTTCATCAGCTAATTGATTTGGCTTTATTGCAGAATGGAATGTTAAAGGGACAGGCTCTTGATTCATTCTTGAAACGTTCTGTAGATTTGATAAAGTAAAAAGCGTTTTGTGTAGAAGTAATACTTAAGAAATGTTAATGTAAAGAAATAACTTGATGTTATATTTCTTCATTCCAATTAAAAGTATTACTTTTGCACACGCAAATAAGAAATGAGGCTCCGTAGCTCAACTGAATAGAGCATCTGACTACGGATCAGAAGGTTCCGGGTTTGAATCCCAGCGGAGTCACATTTAATATTGCGAAACCCAAAAAATGGCTCCGTAGCTCAACTGAATAGAGCATCTGACTACGGATCAGAAGGTTCCGGGTTTGAATCCCAGCGGAGTCACAAAAAGAGAAATTCTTTATTGAATTTCTCTTTTTTTTTGTTTTATATTATTGCTGTCCGATAAAACAACAACTCTGCGATTTCCAGAATGGCATCAAATATGAGTTTCCATATACTCTCTGATATCTGGTCTTGTCAAGTTTAATCATGCTAAGCAGATTACACTTGATGTGGCGAGAAGTGATGAGATACACTTGATGAGTCACTTGCGAAAGTTCAGTAATGTTATAAAGAAGCATGAACGATTAAAGTGAAGTTCTATTTTTATCATAGATAATTTTTTATTACGTAAAGATTTCCTTAAAAATAAAACTTACCCAAAAAGTTCAAAACTACCAAAAAACCTCCACACATAATGTAATCACCTAGTATGCAGTGTGTTAAGCGTGGAGGATAACCTCCACTATCATCCACTAACCTCCACCTTTTTGTAAAGTAATAAGAAATATATAGCTGGCGCTAAGCTGAAATAAGAATTGTCTAAAATAATAAAAAGTAATATATATTTACATAAGTTTCGTGAAGTATTAATCATATCTTATTTTTTGTAGATGTTATAATACTTTAGGAACCAGAATAGAGTATGATATATGCACATTTGAATAAAAGACATTATGCTTAATGTAATTTAAGCAAATTCAAAGATACTTCATTTGTTTTACGTAGAAACAGACTCCGTTTGATCGATAGAATGGAAACTTTGTATCGTAGAAACGCAAACGTTTGATCGTAGAAATGGAAACTTTATGTCGTAGAAACGCAAACGTTTGATCGTAGAAATGGAAACTTTATGTCGTAGAAACGCAAAC
>JAGPJJ010000207.1 GCA_018054505.1 Prevotella sp. | reverse complement strand
TGGAGTGTAGGGTACATGTTGGTACGGCAACAATGCCGACAGTATTGTATCAGAAGATACTTCAACTATTGGGTGGAGCTGATGCAGTTTATGAGGTAAAGTTGGATTCTCTGACGCTTCAATCATTCAACAGACATCAAATCTACAAGCTCGATGATAAAAAAGAATCTTATGATGTGATAGCCTCAGCAATCGAAAGCAATTCTAAAGTTCTCATAGTATGTAATCAAGTAAAAAGAGCACAGAAACTATATGAGTTTATTGGGAAATTATATCCAGAAGTGAAGAAGATGCTTGTGCATAGCAGGTACAAACGAAGCGACAGGGCTAAATTGGAAACAAAGTTGCGTGAAGACTTCAATCAATTAGAAAACGTTCCATGCATTGTAGTTTCCACTCAAGTAGTAGAGGTCAGTCTTGATATCAGCTTTGATATAATGATTACTGAGTGTGCTCCAATTGATGCTCTTACACAGCGTTTTGGACGAATTAATCGCAAGCGTACAAGAGATACCATTGGACACTACAAGCCGATATATGTCATAGCACCATCTGAAGATGATAAAGAAGCTCTTCCTTATAGTCTGGATGTTCTGAAAGATACTTTCAGGGTCCTGCCAGACAGTGGTGACATCATGGAGGAATGTCATGTTCAGGAAATGATAGATAAGGTATATCCAAAGATTGACTTTCAGAATATAGACTTTACTGGTGTGGCGTTCTTGGAAGGAAAATGGGTGTTAAAGGCACTTTGTCATCATCCGAAATCAGCGTTACTGGAAACGCTTGACATCAATTCTGCTGTTTGTATTACAGAAGAAGATAAAGACAGATACTTATGTGCCAATGGATTGGAAAGAATTGAAATGGAAATACCTGTAAGCTATCATTCCATTGCACATAGAAATCTTGATCAGCTCAATAAGGGGTCGCATCCTTTTGTCATTCCGAACAAAGGATATGATGAAGAAAAGGGATTGTTACCCGATTTGTGTAAAATAGAATATTATCAATCGTTTGAAATACTATAAAATATGATAACATCAAATATTGGAAAGATATTCCTGGATGCTTACAATGAAAAATATGGCACCAGCTATGATGCCCGAACTTTCTTTTTGGAGCAGTTCTATCCCTTGTTTTTTGATCAAAACAAGCAGATGATGTATGCAATAAACTCTCCATTTGTACAAAAACTACCAAGTTGTCGTGATTGTATAAAGGGAATTAAAAGCTTTGAGAATATAGAACAAAGAGCCAAACGACTTAATGCATTCATAGAAAAAGTTGAGAATAATGATGCTGATATGAGTATTGCTATAGGTTATCCTTCTATTGAAGTAAATGCTACAACTTCAGGGCAACTGACTGATCTGAAAATGAATACTTCTAAAGAAGATATATTCTTATCATGGATAGGTGGTGCGTTAGGTATTACCGTAAGTGGAGGAGTTTCTATTCTTTTTACTCATAAGAATATTCTACTTGATATATTTAAAGGATGGAAATTTTATCGCAAAGCTCTAAATGAGACATTAATGTTGGATGGCAATAAAATAAATAGTTGGAATGGTCAATGGCTTTTTCATTATTATGATCAAAGAGAATATGAAGAAGAGAATCCATTAGCGAACTTTGCTCCTTATAAGGTGGATAAAGATGGAATAATTGGTATTGAAACCCAAACATGGACAAAGATTCTCATTGGTATTTCTAAAAAGTATAGAAATGCTCAAATTTTGGGCTACATCTATAGCATAGGTCAGACAAATACTACCATTGGTTTTATACCATTTAATTTGAACCAAATACGACGTCCAATTCATCTTTATGAAAAGATATTTGGGATGAGCAATGGTAGAAATGCAGAGTCTTTATGGGGAACTGCAATTGGATTTAAAACGGCTTGTACTTATGGGGCTATAGGAATAATAGCCATGGAGCCTAAAGGACTTAGAGATTATGTATATTCAAAAGGAGATAATGTGCCGAAACAGCCGAAAACTCCTAAAAATGAAGACGAACAAATTAATTTTAACGTATATAAAATTTGGATATTAGCTATGTTGAATAATGATGAATTATGGGAGAAATCCCAAGAGTTGGCAGAGTTGTTGAACGAAGCCTCTAGTGATAAAGATAAGTCTATCAGTACCAAACGTAAAAATTTGGTTGAGACAATGCTCAATGCAACTAATAAGAAACAGTTCATAGCAGCTGCTGCAGAGGTTGTTTCATTCATTGGTAAGATAGATGAGTTTAAAGGAATTGTGAAGGAGATTCATGGTATGCCAACAGACAATGTACCATACTTCTTAACACTTTTGCGTTTCCAGTATAAGACATTATAATAACAATTAAAAATACAAGATTATGAAAGAGAATTCTTTTATTTATTTACGAGGGCTCAAGCATGCTGCGTTCACTGTATTCTGTGTAGAAGATGGACAGAAATCTTATTATGACCCACAGTTCAACGTAAGAGTTCCATTTTCAAGTGGTCAACAGGTTAAGCGTTCTATCCTGGAGCAGCTTAACGATGTTTTAGGTGTTCAACCTTCTCCTACTGAGTTCTATTTTGATGTAGATAAGAAAGGTGCGCTTAAAGAAGGTGAGGTCCTTTCGTCTTGCGATCCACATTATGTTGACCAACTTTTAGGTGGCTGGATGAGAACTCCAAAGGGAGGAAAAGAGAAAGCAGTAAAGCGTAGAAGTCCATTTAGTATTTCTGCGATGACCCCTTTGCATCCACTTTTGGCAGCAGTTTCTAAGGAGAACATTTCATTCGATCGTTCAGATAAGCCTAACGTGCATAAAGTTGTTGTGCGCGATGCAAATGGAAATCGTTTGACAGATGAACAGGTTAGTGACTTTTTAGATGGTAACGATAGAAGTTTGTATCGCAAATGGATTCCAGAAAATACTCGTGCCACAGGACTCTTTGTATATGATATAGCTATAGATTTGCGACGTTTGTTCTGCGTTTCAACTAATCAGTTGGAACCAGAGATTACATCAGATATGGTAGAAAAGTTGAAAGAAGATGGATGGAAGGTAATCACTACTTCTTTTGGTGAATGCTTGTTGATGCCGA
>JAGPJJ010000206.1 GCA_018054505.1 Prevotella sp. | reverse complement strand
TCAGCCTCATCAATATCCAGCATCTCACGACTACCCATAGCACGACCACCATAAGGATCATACTCGTCGCGAATAGCTTTCAGTTCAATCATGTGTTCACGGCTTATGCTCTCATTGCCTCCTTCATAAAAAAGGATGCTCGGATTGTTTCGATTATATATGATGGCGTCACGCATGAGCATGCATCGCTGTTCCCATCTTCTACCCGTAACATCATGTTCTGCGTCTCCAGCTGGCATAGACTCTATTAATCCTACACGGTCACAACTTTCTACATCCTGTTTCCAAGGTGTTACGTGCATCCAACGAACAAGATTTCCGCCACTTTCAACTTGCAGTTTGTTGCTATAATCACTGAGCCATGCAGGTACACTCATTCCTACTCCAGGCCATTCATTACTTGTGCGCTGAGCATAACCATGAATGGATATGACACGATCATTAAGCCACACCTTTCCCTCACCAAAGCGAGTTTTGCGGAATCCGGTACGTGTTGCCACATGATCAATATCACGCCCATCATCAGACTTAAGAATGCTATTTACTGTGTAGAGATAACCATATCCCCAACTCCAGAAATGAGCATTACTTATGTTTCCACTTACTTTTACAATACGAGTTTCACCAGGTTGCAAAGTATAACGTTCACCATTAAAAGATCCAACAGAGTTTCCTTCAAGGTCTATTACATTTGCAGAGAAATGAAAAGAGCGTGGAATACTATCATCATTACGAACCTGACTTTCAACATTAACTTTCACCTTATGAGCTGCAATATCATAATCAGAGCCGTATATGTAAGTGCCAGTAGTATTTAGATTACTATACAGTGGAAGTGTTTGATAAAGTAAGTCTGAAGAATAAAGAAAAACATTCTTTGGTATACCACCATAATTGGCATTGAAATTCTTATCATTCCATTGGTAGCGCTGATTGGTAGCACGTTCACGATAGTTCCAATTATTGTCGACACGAACTGCGATGACATTATCACCAGATTTCACATAAGGAGTTAGATCAAAACCAAAAGCCATAACGCCATTCTCAGATATTCCCAATTTATGACCATTGAGATAAACATCTGCAGCCCATTTAACGCCTTCAAATTCAATAAAATATTTGCGATGAATGATATTATCCAGTTTAAAATGCTTTCTGTACCACACCACTGAATCAGAAAGATCATGACATGGAAGGCGGAAAGCCTCATCTTCATTCCATGCACGTGGAAGAGATACTGCCGTCCAACGACTATCATCAGCACCAGCAAGTTCTGAATCTTTGGTATCTCCTAATTTCAACAACCACCCTTCGTTGAAATTAAATTTCTCACGAGCTGACAAGACATTACAACATGAGAGAATTATCACAGTTAATGTTAATAATCGACTTAAAAGAGGTTTCATTAGTAATTTGTTATTTGATTGCTAAGTGCAAAGTAAACTATATTAATTGATTCATGAAATGCAATATAATTCAAATATCGGTATTTTTGTACAGTTATCGTTTTTTTTTAGTATTTTTGTACCCAACTACAATACTAGACAATTAAAACATTATGATAGCAAGACTATTAGCCAGTTTAACATTATTATGCCTATCTGGAATATTCACAAATAGCTATGCCGAAAATACCGAAAACAGATACAAAGCTAAAAGTATCTCTACGACCAATGGATTGCCAGGTAATACTATCAAAGCTATGGCACAGGATCCATACGGATTCATTTGGGTTGGTGGAACTAGCGGACTGACAAGATATGACGGCTATAGATTCGTAAACTTTAACGGATTTGGCAAGAATGGATACAAAAGTCTTACACAACACATAGGTCAATTATACATTGATAAGACTAACAACCTACTGTGGGTTGGAACCTCTACATATACACATGCTTGTTTTGATATCAAACAAAATAAGTTTGTTGACTATACTGGTATTGGAGATACAGAAAGACCATATCGAAAAATAAAACATTATGGAAGTGACACTTGGATGTTCAGCAACACCTCAGGTATAAGACACATTTTATTCCATAATGGAAAGTTTTCTACAACAGACTACACTGCAGATAACCACGAACTTAACAGTAACGACATAAGAGAACTTTGCGAAGACAATCATCATGCTGTGTGGGCTGCATCCACAAAGGGCATGGTTAAGATATCACCACAAGGTAAAGCACGCACCTTTGAAAGTGATATTGAATTTTTAGGATGCATTTCATATCAAGATAAAATATTAGCATTTTCAAAGAAGAATCAAACAGCCTACATATTCAACTCGAAAGGTAAACTTATAAATAAATGCGTATTGGCTTCGGTCATGGGTAGAATCGGCGCTATAAAGGGTTCAATTGTATGGCGTGGAAAATGGATTATATTTACCAATGATGATACATTCCTACTAGATATCAATGCCAGCATGTTTGAAAAAGACAGCAAGTTGCAAGTACCTGCGGGCGCTCAGCAGGGATATATTGACGGCTATCAATTTGTAGGGAATAAAAGTGGTAACCTTTGGATTTTTCCTCCAACGGGAGATTTCAGAATATTGAAGATGATACCTAACCTTCAGACTACAAACGAGAAAAACGGTATCTTTAAAATTGTAAGAACAAAAAATGGTTTGTTCTACATAGCTACATATGGTGGAGGATTATTCACCTATAATTATGCCAGTGGCGAAATGCAACGTTTCACCGCCGAAGATAAAAATCCAATCATACATTCTAATTTCCTTTTGGAAATCATGACCGACAATACTGGTTGTATATGGATAAGCGCAGAAAATGCAGGATTGAGCAGAATCACTCCTGCGGATAATAATGCGGCTTATTATATGATAGACTATAAGCAAAAAGGTGACTGGACAAACTACATGAAAAATATTTTCATGGGAAAAGACGGAAACGTGATTGTCTCTACAATGTGCAATAATCTGTACAACTTTAACCAAAACACGAAGACTTTCACCTTCAAGCATAAACTGAAAGCCGGCATATACGACTGTCTAATAGATTCTAAAGGAAATGAATGGCTTGCCACACGTGGTGATGGAATTTATCTGAACGGAAAGAAGATGATTTTACGTGCAGACGGAGA
>JAGPJJ010000205.1 GCA_018054505.1 Prevotella sp. | reverse complement strand
ACAAATTACTTAATAATACCTTGCTCAACGAATACCTTCTTAAGAGCAATAACACCACGCTCAACTTGTTCCTTAGTATGATTTGCCATCAAAGCAAAACGAACAAGTGTATCTTGTGGAGCACAAGCTGGAGGAATAACAGGATTAATAAATACACCTGCATCAAAAGCCAACTTAGTTACAATAAATGTCTTCTCTATATCACGTACATAAAGAGGAATGATAGGACTCTCAGTCTCACCAATTTCAAATCCTTCTTCACGGAAACGTGCCAAAGCATACTTAGTAACATTCCAAAGGTGCTCAATACGTTCTGGTTCCTGCTGCAAAATATGAAGCGCTTCCATTGCTGCAGCTGTTGCAGCTGGAGTATTTGATGCACTGAAGATATATGTGCGGCATGTATGGCGAAGATAGTTGATTGTATCCTCATCAGAAGCGATAAAGCCACCTATAGAAGCCAAGCTCTTAGAGAATGTACCCATAATGAGGTCGATCTCATCTGTAAGACCAAAATAGTCACAAACACCACGACCACTCTCTCCGAATACACCCAAACCATGAGCTTCATCAACCATGACAGAGCAATTATACTTATGCTTTAGTTCTACAATCTCAGGCAATTTAGCAAGGTCACCTTCCATAGAGAATACACCATCAACAACGATAAGTTTAATAGCATCTTCAGGCAATGCTTTCAACACACGCTCAAGATCTTCCATATCGTTATGCTTGTAGTGTAGTTGACGAGCAAAAGACAAACGTCTTCCATCAACAATACTAGCATGATCGCGATCATCACAAATTATATAATCACCTTTTCCGACAACTTGCGCTAAAACACCTTGGTTAACAGAGAAACCTGTTGAGAAACAAAGAGTATCATCTTTGTGAATAAATTCTGCAAGTTCTTTTTCTAATTGAACGTGTAAATCAAGTGTTCCATTAAGGAAACGGCTACCAGCACATCCAGAACCGTATTTATCAAGAGCAGCCTTCGCTGCGTCAATAACTCTTTGATCACCAGTCAATCCTGTGTAGGCATTAGAACCAAACATAAGAACATTATGACCAGCCATTTCAACTTCTGTACCCTGCTTGCTTGTTATAGCGCGAAAATAAGGATACACGCCTGCCTCCATGAATTTTTGAGGCTCACGATAATTTTTGTATCTTTCTTGTAACTGTCCCATTTTAATAAATGTAGTAAACTACTTTATATTCATTTTAGGCTGCAAAGATACAAAAAAGAACTAATAATTCTCCATTTTTTATAAGAAATATGATTAATGGTGAAAATATTCAAAGGCAAAACACATTTATAATACAATTTTATTAATTTTGCAGCAGATAATAAACTCATGGAAAAAAAGAAGATAGTTTTTATAATGAATCCAATATCCGGCACTGTTAGCAAAGCCGGTATACCAAACTTGATTGATAAATATATCGATCATGATATATTCGATTATGAAATCGTAAATACGGAATATGCAGGACATGCCGCAATCATAGCATCTAAAGCCAAAGAAGACAATATTGACATCGCTGTAGCTGTAGGTGGTGACGGAACTGTGAACGAAGTAGCTAGAGCGATTATTGATTCTAATACCGCTCTTGGAATAATTCCATGTGGATCAGGAAACGGACTGGCACGTCATTTGATGTTGCCGATGAATATACCAAAGGCTATACAAACGATTAATTTGTGCGAAATACATCAACTTGATTACGGAATAATAAATGACATTCCTTTTTTCTGTACATGTGGAATGGGATTCGATGCTTTTGTAAGCCATAAATTTGCAGAAGCAGGTAAAAGAGGTCCTATAACGTATGTAGAAAACGTATTGAAGGAAGGGCTAAAATACAAGCCGGAAACTTATGAAATTCAAGATGATAAAGGCGTCACACGTCTAAAAGCATTCTTGATTTCATGCGCTAACGCATCACAATATGGCAACAATGCTTATATCGCTCCGCAGGCATCAATGAGTGATGGATTAATGGACATAATTGTCATGGAACCATTTGATGTTATTGAGGCTCCGCAAATAAGCATTGACATGTTTAACAAGACTTTGGATAAAAATTCAAAGATAAAAACATTTAAGTGTAAACACCTACGAATACATCGCAAAGAACCTGGATATATTCACTATGACGGAGACCCTGTGATGACAGGACCAGATATAGAAATCACATTAAAAGAAAAAGGAATTAGAGTGATCGTGAACCCTTATGCTAATAAGAAATTACGTAAACCAAATGCTGTACAAAATGCTGCTGCTGAATTGTTTAATGATATAAACAGTTTTAGAAGAGACATCACCAGACAGAGAAGACATATTCTGGCAATAAACAAAGTCATTCAACGCAGATTAAATTTATAAATAAAAATCAGAAACTAAGTTTTCATACCATTCAGAACGTTCATTATGATTAATCATTGTGAACGTTTTTTCGTCTATACTATCACACTGTTTAAGTTTAAATTCAAGCAAATAACGCTTAACATGTTTGCGCTCAACTGTCTTTATTCCGTATACACGAGAAAGAAAAAAGCCACATAAACAAGCTTCATGAACAAATCGGTCCTTATAATCAGAAGGAATTATGGCTGAAAAACAACCATCAGCAGCAAGCAATCTTTTAGCTGAATGAAACAAATCAGAATAAGACAACATATCTGTATGTCGGGCCATATTGATAATTTGATTAGGATTTTTCAAAGAATCAATAAAAAAAGGAGGATTTGTTACGATGGCATCAAAAAGTTTATCCGCATATAAATTCTGAACAGAAGTATGCTCAACCCCTATCCTATCAGCAAATTTGCTATTTGCAAAATTTACACGGGCCTGTTTAAAAGCACTCTCTGATATATCTATTGCCAACAACTCTGCATCAGGATAGCGCTGAGCCATCATCAAAGCGATCAATCCCGTACCCGTTCCCACATCAAGAATGCGACAGCCTCCTTTAGCCCAAGCTCCAAGCATGACCCCATCAGAGCCTACCTTCATGCCTTCAAAGTCCTGACAGACATCAAATTGTCTGAATTTAAAGATGCAACTACTCATAACCGATAATTAAAATAACGCACATCAACTACTTTTATTTTATCCATTTTACTGATTTACACA
>JAGPJJ010000204.1 GCA_018054505.1 Prevotella sp. | reverse complement strand
TCATTCTTTCTTTCGTTGAGAGTAATAAGTGTGTTTTCAACCTCTGGTAGTGGAGTAGTAGGAAAAGATAGAAGCGATTTACCCATTTGTAGTATCTCTTCTATTATGTTTCCCTTTACTTCACCTTCTGAAATCTTAATTGCATTCTCAATCAGTGACATGGTGAATGCTTTAATTCCGTAACCAAGACAATCCATGTTTGCTTTTTCTATTGCAAACAAAGAGTCAGATACTGTTTCAGCATCAGCATATTTTGAAAGCAACTGACAATACATGTTTTCAACATTGTCAAAATAGGATTGACAGTCCCAAAGAGTATCGTCAGCGTCTATAGCTATAATCTTGAATTTATCTAGTTTCATACTTTATCAGTCAAGAAGAATAGAGTCTAATTGTCTTGTTATCTCATCTTTGTCAAGATGCTGACCTATGAATACAAGTTTTTGCATTCTGTCACCATATTGCTCGTTCCAGTCCTGACGCAGTCCTGGCTCACGCTGCATAAGGTCGGCAAGTTCATCTTTCTCCATCGTTGCATACCATTGACCAGCATTGCGAAGATTCATCTGCTTTCCAGCCTGTTCAAATACATAGCATGTTGCAGGTTCTTCCTTAAACCAGCATATACCCTTGCATCGTATGATATTCTTTGACCATTTTGAAGCTATGAACTCATCAAAGCCCACAAGGTCAAAAGGCTTGCGACGATAATATACAAATGTGCCAATGCCATATTCCTCAACTTCTCCACCTTCGTGATCATGTTCGTGGTGATGATGATGTCCTTCTTCATGCTCATGCTCATGTTCATGATGGTGGTGTCCTTCGTGGTCATGTTCTTCGTCTTCGTCATCATCATCATGTTCATCGTCGTGGTGGTGTTCTATTTCGTCAATCCATGCAGCAGAAGTAGCAACTTTATCAAAGTCAAACAGGTGTGTGTTGATAATCTTATCGAGGTCTACATTGCCATAGTCACATTCAATAATTGTTGCATGTGGCTGCAAAGCTACGATTATTTCTTTTAGACGTTCCAGTTCGCTAGGCTCAACTTCAGATGCTTTGTTAAGCAATATGATATTACAGAATTCTATCTGCTGTATAACTAAGTTCTCGATATCATCTTCAGCTATATTCTGCCTTATGAGATTTTCGCCGTTTCCGAATTCATCTTTCATTCGCAGTGCATCAACAACTGTAGTGATACAGTCAAGGCGAGCTATGCCACCTTTGATATATTCTGGTCCCATAGTTGGTATAGAACATATTGTCTGTGCAATTGGTGCAGGCTCACAAACGCCGCTTGCTTCAATCACAATATAGTCGAATTTCTGCATGCTTGTGATGTCGCGTAGTTGTGCTACAAGGTCCATTTTCAGGGTGCAGCATATACATCCGTTTTGCAATGCAACAAGGCTGTCGTCTTTTTGGTCAACGATACCGCCTTGTTGTATAAGATCAGCATCGATATTTACTTCACCTATATCATTTACGATTACGGCGAATTTTATGCCACGCTTGTTAGACAGTATTTTGTTAACCAATGTTGTTTTGCCACTGCCCAGATAACCTGTAAGCAGTAATACCGGTATTTCCTGAAATTTCATAATATATTGTATTTATTTTATCTCAATGTTGAGTAATTCCTAAAATTGAATTAGATTGCAAAATTACTAAAAATCAGTTGGATATACAAAAATAAATATATAATTATAGATAACGTTCAGATAATAATGCGCATATGCTTATTCTGCTGGTGCAAAATTTAAAAGAAATATTAATTTCTTTGTGTTTCAATACATTAATTATTACCTTTGAAGGCGTAAAAATATTAAAAGTAAACATTATCATGAGTAAAAAGACTTTTACAGTTGGACTTTGCTTGTGTGTAGCAACAATGATGCTGGCACAGACAAATCCAGGTGGCATATCTGCTAATATGTTGCAGCAGATAGAGAAATCACAGAAATCATCAAAAGCTGATAAGGCTATTTTCAATGCAATCGCATCTAACAGTATAGACGATTTGGCTAAGAACTTTGCCAATCAGGGTACTGTTGATACATACTTCAGTAATGAGACTCCTAGTCAGAATATTCACGACCAGCAGAGTTCTGGACGTTGTTGGATGTTTACAGGAATGAATGTGCTTCGTGCAGATTTTGCAAAACAGCACAACGACACTCTTGCTGTAGAGTTCTCGCATGCTTATTTATTTTTCTACGATCAGTTGGAGAAGGCAAACCTTATGCTTCAGGGAGTAATTGATAATGCAAAGAAACCTATGGAAGATCCTACAGTGCAGTTCTTCTTTAAAAATCCTATCAGCGATGGCGGTACATTTTGTGGTATAGCAGACCTTACAGAAAAGTATGGTTTGGTTCCTATGAGTGTTCAGCCTGAAACATATTCAAGTGACAATACTAAGATCATGGATAGACTTGTCTCGAGTAAGTTGCGTGAATACGGACTCGAACTTCGTCGTATGGTTGCTTCTGGAAAGAGTAAGAATGCTATAAAAGATAGAAAGACAGAAATGCTAGCAAATATTTATCATTTGCTAACTCTTACTATTGGTGAACCTGCTAAGGAGTTCACATATACGTTTACTGATAAAAATGGTAAGGCTGTTGGTGAAGCGCATAAGTACACTCCACAGACATTCTATGAAGCTACCGTTGGAAAGAAACTTAATGGAACTTTCATTATGGTGATGAACGATCCGCGTCGCCCATATTACAAGACTTTTGAAGTAGAATATGACCGCCATACCTATGATGGTCACAACTGGACATACTTAAATCTACCTATGGAAGAAATTGCTAAATTAGCTATAGCTTCAATAAAGGATGGTCACAAAATGTATTCTAGCTATGATGTTGGTAAGCAGTTAGATCGCAAGCGTGGATATTTGGATGTAGATAATTTTGATTATGCCACTCTTATGGGAACTACATTCAACATGAATAAGGCTGATCGTATAAGTACTTTTGATAGTGGTTCTACTCATGCTATGACTCTTACTGCTGTTGACTTAGATAAGAATGGTAATCCAAAGAAATGGAAAGTTGAGAATAGTTGGGGACCAACTTACGGACAGAAGGGATGCTTGATAATGACCAATAATTGGTTTAATGAGTATATGTTCCGTCTTGT
>JAGPJJ010000048.1 GCA_018054505.1 Prevotella sp. | reverse complement strand
ATTCATTTTATTTAGCTACGTAGCTACGCATCAGGGCTAAATAGCTGTAGCTAAGGCACTTACGGTTTTAACTCGCGGATTTTAGCTACGGCAAGCTACGTTAGGAGATTCTGTTTCTATAATGAAACGCGAAAACATGAAACAATTCTGGTGAATTTATTATGACACGTTAAAGACATTTTATTCAAGGCGTAAATGTATTTCTATATAGAAACGCAAACTTTACATCGTAGGAATGGAAACTTTACATCGATATAACGCAGACGTTGTATCGTAGGAATGGAAACGTTTCTATATAGAAACGCAAATGGCAGGTATGGATATCGGGGGATTTGACTGAAAACGGGATGTTGTTTCAGGAAAGAACATGCTGGCTTTTATCGGTAATTCCCTACAAGGAGTTTTTAAAATGGGAAGCGTCGAAATGTCTAATCGCTGTGAATCAGACTGTTAGGGCTTGATTTATAAAAAAGTAACTGTCAGTGAAATGACGTAAATTCATGCGTTTCTACATGGAAACGCAAAATCTAGCAAATTCAGAGGTGATTTTATACCTTCAAAAAAGGGCATGTTTTATAAGAAAATTCAGCAATCATGAAAAATAGCGCATTTTGAACTGCAGTCTGATTGATGACAGTTTGCACGACGGTTTGTTTTTGAGAAAAGACATTCTAAATGATTGAACATCAAGGATTTGACACTTAGACGCTTGGAATTTTCAAAAACTCCAAGCGTGCGCACGTGCGTACATATTATAATGAAAGATAAAATATGAATAAAGTCTTAACTCCTAAATCATAAGATCAAGGAATTAAGACTTTATTATTTAAACGCCACAGCTAGACTAAAACTCAATAATCATTGATTGACGTGGCTGAAGCTTTATGTCTTTTGATATATCAACACTGTTTCCTGATACAACATCTTTTGCTGATGTATTGCTACCAATAACTTCAGCATATCTAGCAACAGGCATCAAAACTTCCTTAGTCGTTCCATTAAGAATCGTAAGGACAGTTTTACCTCCATATTCACGGGCAATGACGTAAACCCCTTTGAATGGAACAAACTGAATCTGCTTACCCTTAGTGATAACTTCATTGTTCTGACGCCAATGCAGCAATTTACTTACCCAATTAAACATTGCATTTTCAGCTTCGCTCCTACCCTCTGCTGTAAAAGCATTGTGAGAATCTCCAGCAAAACCTCCAGGGAAATCCTTTCTCACATTACCATCCGTTTTTTCCTTCGTTCCATTCATGAGCACCTCTGTTCCATAATATAGTTGGGGAGTACGGTTAACAGTAAGTAATATAGATAATGCCTGTTTAAGAGCTAAGGTGTCTTTACCATTACCAAGAAAGCGATCAGTATCATGATTTTCAATGAATGCCATAACATTTGAAGGATTCTCATAAAGGTAATCATAACAGAAACTATTATAAACTCGGTTAAGACCCTTCCACCAATCATCAGTCTCTTCGTTTTGAGCACTATTCATCTTATCGTAGAAACTGAAGTCCATAACAGTTTTCAGATAACTATTGACATTAGACAACTTAGAATCTTTCTGCCATGCCGCAGTATAAGCAGGTTCGGTGACCCAAGTTTCACCAACAGTATTGAAATTAGGATATTCATTATCAATAGTCTTCATCCATAAAGACATCGCCTTTCTGTCGGCATAAGGATATGTATCCATACGGATTCCATCAATACCAACAGTTTCTATCCACCATTCACTGTTTTGAATTAGATATTTTATCACATGCGGATTATGCTGATTAAGATCAGGCATACTTGGTACAAACCAGCCATCAACAGTTTCGTGCAAATCAATTTTGCTTGCATAAGGATCTAATACAGGAGTGAGCTTATAGCTTGTCTGGAGATATTTTGACTTATCGCCATTAGCACCAAAACCTGTCATTGGATTTCTACCATCAAGTTTTTTCTCCTTTAACCATTCAGATGTATTAAACCAGTTGGCAGAAGGAATGTCAGCAATCCAAGGATGCTCAAATCCGCAGTGATTGAAAATCATATCCATGACGACTTTTAGTCCGTGCTTATGGGCATCATCAATTAAAGCCTTATATTCTTCATTCGTTCCAAAACGTGGATCTACACGATAATAATCAGTTGTAGCATAACCGTGATAAGTGCTAAAGCCATTATTATCAGGAGAATTGTTTTCCAAAACAGGCGTAAACCATAATGCTGTGACACCCAATTGGTTGAAATAATCAAGATGCTGACGTATTCCTGCAATATCGCCACCATGACGAAGACTAGGCATAGAACAGTCTACAACATACTTATTCATCCCCTTCAAAGGCTTCATTATATTTTTACCAGAAGCAAAACGATCAGGCATCAACATATAAAGCACATCAGAATTAGAGAAGCCATAACGCTTGTCACCTTCCATTGCCCTATTCTTTAGTTGATACTTCATCGTAAAAGATGACTTACCATTGATAAATTTCAAAGGCATTTCACCAGCCTTTGCTCCACCAACGTTAAGATAAACCAATAGATAGTTTGGCGAATCAAGACGCACCACACTGTCTAGCTTTACTCCATTGTAGTCTACCTTTACATCGGCATTCTTAATATCCTTACCATAAACCATTAACTGAAGGGAAGGATTTTTCATACCGACAAACCAGTTAGCTGGTTCTATCTTATTTACCTTTACGGCACCATTCATTGTCATTGCAGACAAAAACAAACTGATACAAAATATAAATTGTTTCATTGGTATTTATTTATTATACATTATCAAGGCAGACTGTGCATCAACGGTAACTTTACCACCAGCAAGCTGTCCCAATCCTTTTTCATTAATAACTCCATCACAACCTACAACCGTATAATCGCCTTTAGGAACATCAATATCACATGGAGAATTATTACCATTCAATAATACAATAATGTTTTTCCACTCGTCACCACCGGCATTATCTTTTAATATAAAACCTACCATACATGATTGAACAGGAAGAAACTGAAGTTTTTCTCTCACCAAATCGGCATCTCCGAGACGAAAAGCAGGATGGTTCTTCCTAAGTTGTATGAGGTTTTTATAATATTGAAACACCTGTGGATATTTCTTCATATTGTTCCAGTTAAGGCAATTTACACTGTCTGGCGAACTAAAAGAATTATGCACACCTTTCTTATCTCGCAGCATCTCCTCACCACTGAGCATAAAGGGGACACCCTGAGAAAGGAACACCGCTGTCTGAGCCAGCTCGTCAAGACGAATAATTTGATCAGTATCAGCATTCGGTACAGAACTCTTTAGGCGATCAACAAGACACATATCATCGTGACAACTCACATAGCTAATCTGCTGAGTAGGCTGCAAAGCCCAAGGCTTCTTATCATAGTTCACCTTTTGCATATCAACCTGTGGATGCATGATACCACCAACAATACCATATTTCAAACTTTCTTCTTCTCCAGAAATACCAGCAAGAAATGCACCTTTATGATCATCATTGAAAGGGCCACGAAGTGCGTCGCGCATATCATCACTGAAAGCAGCTACTCCTGGCATCTGAGGTATATTTGCCTTAACTGCTAATTTTTCAACAGGGTATGCACAACTACCAGCACTCCATCCTTCACCATATATAAATATCATAGGATCGATACTGTTTACCTCTGCACGTATATCGTTCATCGTTTCAATATCATGAACACCCATAAGATCGAAACGGAAACCATCTATATGATATTCATTAATCCAATACTTAACGCTCTGAAGCATGAAACTTCTCATAAGAGGTTTTTCAGAAGCAGTTTCATTTCCACATCCAGAACCGTTTGAAGGAGTTCCGTCTGCATTATAGCGATAGTAATAGCCCGGATATGTCTTCTCAAAGTTACTGTTTTTCAAATCAAACGTGTGATTATACACAACATCAAGAATAACCCTTATACCAGCTTTGTGCAAAGCCTGCACCATGCGCTTAAACTCATTAATACGCTTTACAGGAGAATAAGGATCAGTAGAATATCCACCATCAGGAACATTGAAGTTAACTGGATCGTAGCCCCAATTGTACTGCGCACTATCAAGACGTGTCTCATCAACAGAAGCATAATCAAAAGAAGGCAAAATGTGGACCGCGTTAATGCCTAAGTCCTTTAGATGCTGAATAGCTTTAGGCTCTGTTAAAGAGAGAAACTTTCCTTTATTGACAATGCCAGAAGACTCATCTACTGAATAATCACGCCAATGCATTTCGTAGATAACAAGATCGGCAGGCGACTTTATCACAGGGCGCAAATCGGTTGTCCAATGATCAGGATTCGTCTGAGACATATCAATGATAGCTCCTCGTCTACCATTCACCCCCACTGCCTTAGCAAAGACGCCAGGAGTCTCACCTTTTCCTATATCAAATGTATAGAACTTTCCTTTAAGATTGCCTTTAACTGTTGCTGTCCATTTATCAACACCGTCTTGTCTCATTTTTACGGTCTTCAGCAACTTACCAGCAATGCCGCTATCATAGATTCGAACAACACCCTTGACAGGTGCGTTCAAACTAAAAACAGTCTGCCCAGGACTGTAAGACATCTCGTTAAAGACATCCTGTGCTTGGGCAAACTGAAACATTATAGCTGACAATGCTGCCATACATAAGGATTTTATATTCATACCATAACGATTAAAGCTTCATCACGCTAACAGCAAATCCACCACCACGAGCCTCATCGATTTTAAGCACGTCGCCTTTCTTCACGATTCTCTTGGTAATTACATAAGCCTTCGGATTCTTCTCGTAGTCGGCATTCTTTGCATCTGCATAAACAGTGCAAGCATACTTCTTTCCCTTTTCAAGGAAATCAAGTTTAATATTACTCTTATGACCATTCTCGTCACATTTTCCTCCGATAAACCAATTATCTGTACCCTTAGCCTTACGAGCAACTGTGATATAATCACCAGGTTCTGCCTCAAGATACTTGCTATCAGACCAATCTGTAGCTACATCGCGTATAAACTGGAAAGCATCATCATACTTTTCATAATGCTCAGGAAGATCAGCAGCCATCTGTAGCGGACTATACATAACAAGATATAGAGCTAGCTGACCACATAAAGTGGTGTGGACATAAGACGTATTCTTTGACCAATTTTTCAACTGTGTCTCGAAAATACCAGGGGTATAATCCATTGGACCACCCTGCAAACGAGTGAACGGTAATATAACTGTATGGTCAGGATTACTTCCACCAAAAGCTTCATACTCTGTACCTCTTGCGCTCTCGTTGCCAACAAGGTTTGGATATGTACGGCAAAGTCCTGTTGGGCGTGTTGCCTCGTGAGCATTAACCATAATATGATGTTTGGCAGCCATCTTCACATTATAAAGATAATGATTATTCATAAACTGTCCGTAATGGTGTTCACCACGTGGAATAATATCTCCAACGTAACCTGTCTTCACAGCATCATATCCATACTTATTCATTAAATTGAAAGCATCTTCCATGTGGCGCTCGTAGTTGATTGCCGAAGAAGAAGTTTCATGATGCATTAGAAGTTTAACTCCCTTAGAATGAGCATAGTCATTAAGCATTTTGATATCAAAATCAGGATAAGGAGTCACAAAGTCAAAAACATCAAACTTTGAGTTTCCGGCCCAGTCTTCCCAACCTTGATTCCATCCTTCAACAAGAACTTCATCAAGTCCATTCTTTGCTGCAAAATCAATATATTTCTTTACTTCTGCATTATTAGCTCCATGTGTTCCGTTTGGTTTACACTTAGAGTAATCCGTCACTCCTAGACGAACAGAAGGCAAATCATTTGTATAACTCCATGAGTTTCTGCCTACAATCATCTCCCACCATACGCCACAATACTTGATAGGATGAATCCAAGAAACATCTGAAAGGGCACAAGGGTCGTTAAGATTAAGTGTAAGTTTGCAAGAAAGCATATCACGTGCATCATCACTAACCATGACTGTTCTCCAAGGAGATTTACAAGGGGTCTGCATATAACCCTTCAAACCTTCGGCATCAGGAGTGAGCCAAGACTCAAACACCATATTCTTATCGTCAAGGTTCAGATTCATTGTAGAATAATCTACACATGCAGCCTCGTGTATATTGATATAAAGTCCATCATCGGTCTTCATCTGTAATGCAGTCTGCACGCCAGTTGGAGAGAATGTGGTTTGAGAAGAATTCTCTGTAACAACGGACTTCATGAGTCCACGGATTTGAGAAAGTTTAGAAGTAACCGTCTCATATTCCTGAGTGTCATAATCACCAGGCAACCACCAAGCTTTATGATCTCCTGTCATAGCAAACTGGGTATGTTCTTCCTTGATAATAAAATAATTCAAGTCTTTCTGTTGTGGGAATTCATAGCGAAGTCCCATACCATAATCATAAGCACGGAAACGAATAATAATGTTGCGGTTGCTTGATGCCTGATTAAGGGTTACAGCCATTTCGTTGTAGTTGTTGCGAATTGTAGAAGTCTCGCCCCAAACTGGTTTCCATGTCTCGTCGAACGATGAAGTTTTTGTGTCGGCTACAGTGAAGCCGTCCATGAGGTCAGTTTCATTAAAGCCTTTTGAGGCATGCTTGTTTTTAGCTAATTCAAGTCCCAAGTGACTTGGTTTGATTACAGCTTTGTTCTTGTATGTCATCGAATATGTCGGCACACCATTGCCTGTAAGCGAAAACGTCAAGCTCAATTTGCCGTCAGGAGACTTTATTGTCTGTGCAGCAGCGAGCATCGGCAACATCAAAGCGATAAAGAATAGTTGTATTTTTTTCATTTTAAAGGTAAATTTATTAAGTATCTCCATTACTGTAACAACAGCTTGGAAATGCAATAATTGTTTATTTTCTTCCTGATTGATTTATTAATTCCGTAATATTTTCTTTGAAATCTATATTGTTAATCAAATCTTCTATTTTTAGATGCATGCGATAACGCCAATAGTGCTTTGGATTAGCAGGAATGTTTATTCGCTCAGCATTCTGATCAGCAAGGCGAAGGTTTTCATCAATTGACAACCAATCCTGAATTGACAAAACACAAAGCATGCTAGGTGATGTGAGATGACGACTTATTATATCACGAGCCAACCATCCTGGAAGTGGATGTGGAGCAGCTCCGTCACGATAAAGCATCGAATTATAATATGCCTGCGTACGCTCGGTATCTTCATCCCACCATTGACGAAGAGTTGGCATGTCGTGACTCGATATGGTGCAAACAGAACGATAAGGATTACGACTGAGGTGTCCAAACCTTACATGCGAATCCTTAGGCATGCTTTGTAGTTCAAGACTCAAAATCTTCAATTCATTCATCACCCAAGGCACACAATCCGGAATCATACCCAAATCCTCTGCACATACAAGCATACGTGTAGCCTGAACCAATTTAGGAAGTTTCTTTATTGCCTCACGATACCAGAACTGGTTGTTGCGACGATAGAAGTAATCATTGTATATACGATTGAAAATTTCCTTATCTGTATCATAGAGTGCTTCATAAGTGAAATCAAACTGAGCACTTATTCTTGGATGAAATTTATTATAATCCTTGTGATCACGAACAAATAAAACATTACTTATCAGTGAATAAAGTCCATCTCGAATCCACACATCCGAATCAGAAGACTTAGATTCAAAAGCAGCCTCAACTTTACGCTGAGTATCATATTCAGGTTTCATCACCCATATATCATCATGAGAATGATTGAGATATTTAGACTTTACTTCACCTGCATGTTCCTTGAAAACACGGTCAAGAATCCAATCACTGATAAACGGTTTTGTAAACTGCTCTTCATTAAAATGCAATCCATAAGCCTCTATTTCCTCACGAGTCATTCCTAAAGCTGGAGAGAACTGTCCTAAAAGTCCATGAACAGCGTCGACAGGGATTTCCCAGATACGGAAGAATCCTAAAACATGGTCTATGCGATAGGCATCAAAGAATTTATTCATGTTTTGGAATCTACGCACCCACCATGCGCAATCATCCTTAATCATTTCATCCCAATTATAAGTAGGGAATCCCCAATTCTGACCATTTACAGAGAAATCATCAGGAGGAGCACCAGCCTGTCCATTGAGATTGAAGTATTTAGGTTCCATCCAGACATCGCACCCATTGCGATTTACACCAATAGGAATATCACCTTTTAGGATTACGCCTTTAGAACGTGCATACTCGTGAACAGCCTCCATCTGAGAATTTAGAATATATTGAACGAAATAGAAAAATTCTACTTCCTTATACTCTTTGCTTTCAGGAGTAGACAAAGCCTTACGATCGTTTTCATTCCATGCAACATGCCCATCCCACTTTGAAAAATCGGCAGTACCACTTTTATCCCTCAGAAAAGAATACTGAGCATAAGGAACTAACCATGATTCTGATTCAGCAAAGAACTTTTTGAATTCAGCACTATCAAATATTTTCTTACCATCCTGATGATAAATCTCATAAAGATACTTTATCTTCGCATCGTTTACTTTTTCATAGTCAATCTGAGAAAGAGCATTTAATTGAATACGTAATGACTCAAATTCTGCACTCTTCTTTGCATCTTTGATTTTAGGAAGCAAAGTGAGGTCGGCATATTGTGGATGAAGAGCAAAAATACTTATGCAGCTATATGGATATGAATCAGTCCAAGTATGGGTAATTGTGGTATCGTTAATAGGAAGGACCTGAAGTACACGTTGATTTGTAGATGAAACCCAATCAATTGTTTTCTTCAAGTCACCAAAATCTCCGATACCAAAACTAGTATCTGAACGCAATGAAAATACAGGAACTAGAGTTCCAGCTAACTTTATATCAGAAAGCTCGAAAAAAGCTTGATCAAGATAATACACTGCTACATCTCCATCATGAAGCTCTTCTATCTCTATCTCACGATTAAATCCAGTTTCCCAAAGTGTATCTTTATTGTCATCTTTGTCTATAGCAGCAAACTTAAACTCAAGTTTATTGTCTTTCAATGCAGACGCATCTATATCAACAACCCATTCATTATAATTATGTTCACACATCGGGACTGCCTTAAATACATCCCAAGCACCAATGCAATTAGCTTTACCAACAATTGCAAGACTTTTATTATCGCGCAACTGCGGAGCTCTCACTATAAGACGAATCGTTTTGGAATAGTTTGATGATATAGGAGCTGAAAGTTTACGCTTGTTTACACACTCAGTAAAAGCTGAACTGTATAAATAAGAATCTTCGGGAATATCAATCCAACGGTCAAAAACCTTATATGACTTACCATTATTGGCATTCAACTCAAGACGATGTGGTTGCGTAAACCATTCGTGGCGTTTCTCGCTCCCATCACAATCAACACTATAGAAATAGTCAATGACAGTATTCTGTGCAGAAGCTGTCTTATTCAGGTCGTACCACCAATGCTTACCATGAACATTGTTCATCCTAAACTGAGAAAGTTTATCTTTCACGTTCTTGACCCTTTCAACTACATTCAGCAAGATTTCTTCACCAAAGACAGTTTCATAGTCTATATTAAAACTTATTTTCATACGTCGTATAGTAATTTTTTGTAAAGATAACAATTATAAACTAACTCGGTTTAATGGATTTGCACAAAAATGCCATTTAACAGTGCAATCGTTTGCACGCATATATAAAAATCTCTCAATCCATATTAAGATTGAGAGAGATATATTATTTATTCTTTATTCTTTATCCTTGATTGCAAAGACACAGAGTGCTCCAACGATAAGACAACCTCCGGCAAATATCATCATATTGCTTTGATTGGAACCAACAAGCGAAAGAATTGTTCCTCCCAAAAGAGCTGCAATTATCTGAGGCACACAGATCGTTCCATTAAAAAGTCCGAGATATGCTCCCATGTGACCATAACCCTGCAAAGCATTTGTAACAAAAGTAAAAGGCATTGCAAGCATTGCTGCCCATGCACAACCAATAAGAGCAAAGGCTACAAACTGTAAATAATGATTAGGAATGAAAGGAATGAGTGCAAAACCTATACCACCAAGAATAAGACTAACAGAATAAGCCAATTTGCGATTTTTAAACTGTGGAAGTACCATCGCCCAGATAACACTACCAACAGCCTGAACAGCATATAGCACACCTACCCAGTTACCTGCTACCTGATAAGCTTCTGTTGACGTAGCATGAGGATCGAGCATATTTACATTCCAACATGTATCAGCAATAGCACCATTGGTATAAGTCCACATATACATAAAGGCAGCCCAACAGAAAAACTGCACCAACCCTACCCTCCAGAAAGTAGCAGGTGCTTTAGTCAACAATGTAATCCAGTTGCCACTTTCATGAGAAGAACTATCTTCTGTGGCTTCATTATACTCTGCATACTCTTTAGGATTCCATTCTTTCACTTTTACAGAGGTGTATATTACACAAAGTATCAATACTGCAGCACCAAAGTAGAAAGACCAAATAACAGAATCTGGCACGATACCTGGACTCGCAGTATTAGCTAGTCCTAAAGCCGTAAACAAGAAAGGAAAAACGAAACCGACTACACTACCAGCATTGCACAAAAAACTTTGAATACTATAAGCCAAAGCCTTCTGTTTCTCGTTTACCATATCGCCAACAAGCATCTTAAAAGGCTGCATAGCCATATTGATATTAGTATCAAGGAACATCAATGAAACAAGTCCAAATATCATTGCCGCACTGACAGACAATCCTAGCGAGCCAGCATTAGGCAGCAGACACATCACCAACACTGCAACCGCCGCACCTACAAATAAGTAAGGTATGCGACGACCAAATCTGCACCATGTTTTGTCACTTAACGTTCCCACAACAGGCTGAACCAAGATACCCATCAATGGGGGAAGTATCCAAAAATAACTTAGATTATGAGGATCGGCGCCAAGAGTGGCAAAGATTCTCGATATATTAGCACTCTGAAGTGCATAAGCAATCTGTACGCCAAAGAATCCAAAGCTTAAATTCCAAAGCCCCATGATTCCCATATTAGGTTTTTGTTTCATAGTTTAAGTCATATATTCTCAAATGAGAAGTTTTTAATTATTAGTTGCATTATCTTGTTGTACCTCTTATTATAAGGCTGGTTCTTACGATTCTCTTCTCCACTTTGTCAGAAGGTAGCAAACCCTCTACCTGTCCAATTAATATATTGGCAGCCTCCTCACCTACAACAACGCCACGCTGTTCTACAGTGGTTAGCATTGGGTCACAAGCTATGGCACGTTGGCCATTTGTGAATCCACATATACTAATATCATCAGGAATATGAAAGCCCATACGCTTGGCGGTATAAAGAATTCCAATAGCAGTATCATCATTAACAGCAAAGAAAGCGTCAGGATGATCTTCAAGGCTCAAGATATCAGGAGTAATAACTTCGGCATCAGCCCTATTATCACAGTACTTTACGAAGCGTGAATCAAGCTGCAATCCATTGTTGAGCAATGCGTCACGATAACCATTATATCTATTTTTGGTAATTTCGAGCCTCATCGAAAATCCATAGAATGCAATTCT
>JAGPJJ010000047.1:9906-11771 GCA_018054505.1 Prevotella sp. | reverse complement strand
GAACAACAAACAAGAAAGATTGTTGACTTTAGTTATGAAAATAACGATAGCAATGGATTCCTAACAAACATACTATTTAGTTATGGACCATTTATACTTTTGCTCGTATTCTGGTTCTGGATTATGAAACGTATGAGTGGCGGAAGCGGTGCCGGAGGTGGCAGCGGTATCTTTAATGTAGGAAAAAGTAAAGCTAAACTTTATGAGAAAGCTAACGACCTTGGAATTACTTTCAAAGACGTAGCTGGACAGGAAGGAGCAAAACAGGAGGTTCAAGAAATCGTTGAATTCCTTAAAAACCCAAAGAAATACACCGAACTTGGAGGTAAGATTCCAAAGGGAGCATTGCTTGTAGGTCCTCCGGGAACAGGAAAGACATTGCTTGCAAAAGCTGTTGCTGGTGAGGCTGGAGTACCATTCTTCTCTATGAGTGGATCAGACTTCGTTGAAATGTTTGTCGGCGTAGGTGCAAGTCGTGTACGTGACGTATTCCATCAGGCAAAGGAAAAATCTCCATGTATCATTTTCATTGATGAGATTGATGCTGTAGGTAGAGCAAGAAGTAAGAACCCATCAATGGGTGGTAACGACGAACGCGAAAATACGCTGAACGCACTGCTTACAGAAATGGATGGTTTCGGAACCAATAGCGGTGTTATCGTGCTTGCAGCAACAAACCGTGCAGATATGCTTGACAAGGCATTGCTACGTGCTGGACGTTTTGACAGACAAATCAATGTTGATCTGCCAGACTTGACTGAACGTAAGGCTATATTCCAAGTTCATCTTAGACCATTGAAGATTGATAACTCATTGGATCTTGACTTCCTTGCACGACAGACTCCAGGTTTCTCTGGTGCTGATATTGCAAACGTATGTAATGAGGCTGCACTTATCGCCGCAAGACATGACAGCAAATGCGTTGTAAAGCAAGACTTCCTTGATGCTGTAGACCGTATCATCGGTGGTTTGGAAAAGAAAACAAAGGTGATGACTGCTAGCGAGAAGCGCTCTATTGCACTTCACGAGGCTGGACATGCTACAATAAGCTGGTTCTGCGAACATGCAAACCCTCTTGTAAAGGTAAGTATTGTACCACGTGGTCAAGCTTTAGGTGCTGCATGGTATCTACCAGAAGAGCGCCAGATAACAACAAAGGAACAGATGCTTGATGAGATGTGTGCATTGCTTGGTGGACGTGCTGCTGAGGAATTGTTTACAGGTCACATATCTACTGGAGCGATGAACGACCTTGAGCGTGCAACAAAGAGTGCTTATGGCATGATTGCATACGCCGGAATGAGCGACAAGTTGCCAAACATCTGTTATTATAACAATCAGGAATACCAATTCCAGCGTCCTTACTCTGAGACAACAGCAAAGATTATCGACGACGAGGTATTGAAGATGATTAATTCGGAATACGCACATGCAAAACAAATTCTTGAGGAACATAAGGAAGGTCACAATAAACTTGCAGAACTCCTTATCACAAAAGAAGTGATTTATGCAGAAGACGTAGAAGAGATATTCGGCAAACGCCCTTGGGTAAGTCGTGCTCAGGAAATCATCAAAGAAAACGAAGCCAATGCCCCTAAACTTGAGGACATGCCAGATGTAGTAAAGCAGGCAGAAGCCGAACATCAGGCATCAAAAGGCGAAGAATAAAAAGTCGATAAGAAAAGTATGACAGATAAAGTACAAAATCTAATAACACGTGCTATCACAGGTGCGCTGTTTGTGACCATCATGGTTGTGGGATTCTTTAATCCCAGAGCTATGGTGGCTCTTTTTGCTTTCATCACTGGTATGGCTGTATGGGAATATACAGGACTTGTAAATCAGCGAGAAAATATTAAAGTTAA
>JAGPJJ010000047.1:2323-9806 GCA_018054505.1 Prevotella sp. | reverse complement strand
CTGATGGCTATTCCGGCAGCCGTAATATACCTTTACACAATACAGATATTCTGAGTAAAACCAAATATTTGACTATGAAAAAAATTATCTTAACCTTATTAACCGTATTCTATCTTTCTTCATCCTTTGCTACAAATCCTGTAAAAGAATGGGGACAGTTACAAGTAAAGGGAACGCAGTTATGCGATGCTAAAGGCAACCCTGTTGTATTAAGAGGTGTAAGTCTTGGCTGGCATAATCTTTGGCCACGCTTCTATAATGCGAAAGCCATTAAATGGCTAAAAGATGATTGGCACGCCAACATTATACGTGCAGCAATGGGCATACAGATAGAAGATAACTATCTGAACAATCCCGAATTTGCAATGAAATGTATGTCGCCAGTTATTGAAGCTGCTATCAAGAACGGAGTTTATGTGATAATAGACTGGCATGCACACACCATGCATACTAAAGAGGCGACAATGTTTTTCACGAATATGGCGAAGAAATATGGAAAGTATCCCAACGTGATATACGAACTATATAATGAACCTATTCAAGACAAATGGGATAGCCTGAAAGTTTATGGCAAAACTATCATCACGGCAATACGCAAGTATGATCCCGACAATATCATTTTGATGGGATGTCCACATTGGGATCAAGATATTGATATTGCAGCAGCAAGTCCTATTGAAGGAGTTAGCAACGTTATGTATACAGTTCATTTCTATGCAGCTACCCACAAAGACTATCTTCGCAATAAAATGCAGACTGCTATTGAAAATGGATTACCAGTTTTCGTGAGTGAATGTGCCGGAATGGAAGCATCAGGAGATGGACCTGTTAATACCGAAGAATGGCAGAAATGGATTGACCTGATGGAGAAGCTGAAAGTAAGTTGGATAAACTGGTCTATTTCTGATAAAAACGAGACCTGTTCGATGCTGCTGCCTAGAGCTAAATCAGAAGGAAAATGGACAACTGATTTGATAAAACCTTATGGTATAATGGTGAGGAATTATCTACGTGAGTACAACAAATAAGCAAAGATTTGCCTAATCTTTATGATTAAGCAAACCAAACATAATACGGGCGGCATTATCGGGAGCGATAGTGTCGCCTAGTTTTTTGTACACCTCTTCATATTCATCAAGCATCTTCTGTCTACCCTCTCCTCCAGGAAGAATACGTCCAAGTTCTTCTGAAATATTAGATACAGAAAAACGATCAGCAAAGAGTTCCTTCACAATTTCATTATCGGCGATAAGATTCACTAGCGATATATATTTACACTTTATCACATGATCGAATCCGAAACGTATCAAATGAGGAATAGGAGTTTCATAACATACAACTTGAGGAACACCAAACATTGCTGTTTCAAGAGTTGCAGTTCCGCTTGTGACAAGAGCAGCAACAGCATGATTCAATAAAGGATATGTCTCATTGTTAACAATCTTGATTTGAATATTTCCACAGTTTTTAATTCCATTAAGCACCATGTCATAATATTCTCTATCAATAGAAGGAGCGCCAGCAAGTACCAACTGATAATGATCTACATATTTCGTAGCCGACTTAATCATTGCCGGAAGATTATCTTTTATTTCCTGCTTTCTGCTACCAGCAAGTAATGCGATAATAGGTTTATCTGCGAGTAAAGCATTTCTATTACAGAACTCTTCCCTACTCTCTTTATAATCATTTTTAAACCTAGTTACTTCATCAGCGGTAGGATTACCAACATAATGTATTTTGTAATTATGTTTTTGTTCAAAAAAAGGTATTTCAAAAGGCAATATCGAGAATAGTTCTGCTACATCTCTTTTGATTGCTTTGATACGCCATTCCTTCCAAGCCCATATCTTAGGAGATATATAATAATATGCAGGGATTTTGGTATTAGCCTTTAGATATTTAGCTATATCAAGATTAAATCCAGCATAGTCTACAAGTATTACAACATCAGGGTTCCAGCTTACAATATCTTTTTTACACAGTGCCATATTGCGAAAAATAGTACGCAAGTGCAGAAGTACAGGAATGAATCCCATATAAGCCAATTCTTTATAATGCTTCACACGAGTACCTCCAACAGCAGCCATCAAGTCACCGCCAAAGAATCTAAACTCAGCATCGCTGTCATTATTTTTCAACGATTGCATTAGGTGTGATGCATGAAGATCTCCACTAGCTTCACCAACAATAATGTAATACTTCATAACAATACTTTTTAATTAAAGTCCCCAGCTATTCAGTTTATCCATAATCTCATAATCGGTGACATCTATTTTCGTAGGAGTTATAGCAACATAGCCATTATTTACTGCCCACTGATCACCCTCTATAGCATCAGGTTCGTCATTACGATACACACCCACAACCCAATAATAGTCGTAGCCACGTGGATGACGTTCCTTTACAATCTCGTTAACCCATTGTCCCATTGTCATTCGGCAAATCTTAGTGCCCTTGAAGGGAGGCATCTCTGGGAAATTCACATTAAGACATATACCTTTTGGCAATCCCTCTGCAAGAACTTTGTCTACAATTTTGCAAACATCATCTTTGAGATATCTTAGGTCAGCTTCTGTATCATAATTACATGAAGAAAAAGCAATAGACGGAATATATTTCATGCAGCCTTCAAGGGCAACGCCCATCGTGCCAGAGTAATGATTATTCACCGTAGAATTATCACCATGATTAATACCACCAATAACAAGATCGGGAATTCTACCATCACAAAGTTCAGATATTGCGATTTTAACACAGTCAACAGGAGTTCCGTTACACGACCAAACCTCTACATCTCCCATATTATGTCGACGTTTTAGTCTCAATGGTGTTGTAGCCGAGAATGCACAAGAAAATCCAGAACGTGCTGATTCAGGAGCACAGACTATCAATTCTGCTTTATCTTTGAGAAAAGAAACTAGAGTTTTGATACCATTTGCATGATATCCATCATCATTTGAAATAAGTATTAATGGAAGGTAATTATTCATCTTTAACTTTTAAGTTTGGTACAAAAGTACTAAAAAAAGGTTTAATTCTAGTATTTCTCGCATAAAATATGTAACTTTGCGGTCAAATCAACTTTTTTCGAAATGGGAAAAATAATCGCTTTAGCTAACCAAAAGGGCGGCGTGGGCAAGACCACTACGACCATAAACCTTGCAGCATCACTTGCTACATTAGAGAAAACAGTTCTCGTAGTAGACGCAGACCCACAGGCAAATGCATCCAGTGGCTTGGGAGTGGACATTAAAGAAGTTGACTGCTCCATATACGAATGTATCATTGATCATGCCGACGTGCGCGATGCTATCTACACCACAGATATACAAGGTTTGGATATTATACCAAGCCATATTGACTTAGTTGGTGCAGAGATTGAGATGTTGAATCTGGAAAACAGAGAGAAGGTATTGAAAAACTTACTCGACCCAATTAGTAAAGAATATGACTACATCCTTATTGACTGTAGCCCCTCATTAGGTCTGATTACCGTAAACGCACTCACAGCAGCCAATTCTGTTATTATTCCTGTTCAGTGTGAATATTTTGCACTTGAAGGTATCAGCAAACTTCTTAATACAATTAAGATTATTAAGAGCAAACTGAATCAGGATTTGGAAATAGAAGGTTTCCTACTGACCATGTATGACAGTCGTCTTCGCCTTGCCAATCAAATATACGATGAGGTAAAACGACACTTCCAGGAATTAGTATTTAAAACTGTAGTACAACGTAACGTGAAACTTAGTGAAAGTCCTAGTCACGGACTTCCTGTTATCCTATACGATGCAGAGTCTACAGGAGCAAAGAACCATTTGGCACTTGCAAAAGAAATTATAAACAAGAACTCATAACATTCTTTAATGATGATTGAATGAATATCGTCATCAATTAATAACACATCATAAGAAGAAATGGCTGTACATAAGAAATTCAACGCACTCGGAAGAGGACTTGACGCACTGATATCAACGGATGCTGTGCGCACTCAAGGTTCTTCTACTATTAATGAGATTGCTATAGACCAGATAGAGGCTAATCCTAATCAGCCTCGAAGAGAATTTGACGACGAAGCATTGCATGAACTAGCAGTAAGCATCAGAGAAATTGGTATTATTCAACCTATCACACTGAGACAAATAACTGAGAATAAATTTCAGATTATTGCTGGTGAGAGAAGATGGAGAGCATCTCAATTAGCTGGACTTAAAGCTATCCCTGCATACATCCGTACTATCAAAGACGAGAATGTCATGGAAATGGCGCTCGTAGAGAATATTCAACGCGAAGATTTAAACGCTGTTGAGATTGCACTCGCCTACGAGCATTTGCTTGAAGGTAGCGGAATGACACAGGAAAAAGTTTCTGAACGCGTTGGAAAAAGTCGTACAGCTATAACCAACTATCTTAGATTATTGAAACTTCCTGCACAAGTACAGATGGCTTTGCAGAAGAAGGAAATCGATATGGGACACGCAAGAGCATTACTTGCTATTGACAGTCCATCATTACAAATAAAGCTATTCAAGGAAATCCAGAAAAACGGTTACTCCGTAAGAAAGGTAGAAGAACTTGTTCAGGCTTTAAAGAATGGAGAAGATATTGAGAGTGGAAAGAAGAAAATCATTGCTCGCAGCCAATTGCCAGAAGAGTTTAATGAACTGAAAACACGTCTTGCATCGTTTCTCAACACAAAAGTTCAAATGACGTGTTCGCCAAAAGGTAAAGGAAAGATAAGCATTCCTTTTGCCAACGAAGAAGAATTGGAACGCATCATGAACGTTTTCGACAAACTGAAAGATTAATATGTCTGTGAAGATACTTTCATTCATAATCATATCTGCTGCGATATTCGCTACGCCTTTCTCTGCTAATGCACAGAATGCAAACAAACGTATCGCTATTCCCGATACAACGAGTATCAAAGCAACGGATGCACTTACTCATAAAGACAGTCTTACTCTTGCGTCTGGCGACACAAAAATAGCTAAAAAGCAAAAGCGTGACTGGGCAACATGGCGTCCTGAACCAAAAAGAGCCTTATGGCTAGCTCTTGTTATACCAGGTGCAGGACAGATTTATAATCGTAAATTCTGGAAATTACCTATCGTTTACGGAGGCATTGTTGGATGTGTTTATGCCATGCACTGGAATAATCAGATGTATCACGACTATTCACAAGCCTATATGGATATCATGGATAATGATCCAAACACAGCCAGCTACAATCAGTTTATGCACCTCGGTGCAAAAATAACAAGCGATAATCTCGCTACATATCAAAATCTTTTCAAAAGTCGCAAAGACCGTTTTCGTAGATGGAGAGACATGAGTTTCTTTGTGTTGGTAGGCGTCTATGCTCTTTCTGTAATTGATGCGTATGTAGATGCGTCTTTATCGGAATTTGATATTTCAAATGATCTCAGTCTCAGAGTTGAGCCTGCAGTTATAAATACAGACAACAACAGAAATCCTCTCAATTCAGCCGGTATAGGAGTGCATTGCAGCCTAAACTTCTAAACGTTGCTGAAACTACGAGATAACATTATATATGACAATAATTAAGTAATGAAGAAAATATATTTATTCACAATCGCTCTTCTATTTGTAGGAAACGGTGCAATACAAGCGCAAGTAGAAAAGAACGATAATAAAAAAGAAACGGAGATTACCGTTAAAGATGCACAAGGAAAGCAAGTTACGATAGACCTTCCTGAGGCTATGACACAAGAACTTGATAGCTTGATGCAGCTATACAATACAAAGAAATATCTTAAACCAGATACAAACTGTAACATGCCGGATGTTAATCCTGTATATGATAAAACAGTTTACATGAAGCGACTAAGCATGTTGCCTACAGTTTTAGAGATGCCTTACAATGATGTTGTGCAGACTTTCATCGACAGATACAGCGGTCATCTTCGCAATTCAGTAAGCTATATGTTGGGAGCTCAGAATTTCTACATGCCAATTTTCGAAGAGGCACTTGATACATACGGCTTGCCACTAGAACTTAAATATCTCCCTGTAATAGAATCGGCACTTAATCCATGTGCAGTTTCAAGAGTTGGAGCAACAGGTCTGTGGCAGTTTATGATAAAGACTGCAAAGAAATATGGACTCACTGTCAACTCACTTGTTGACGAGCGTCGCGATCCAATCAAATCATCTTATGCAGCAGCACATTATCTCAGCGACTTATATAAATTATATGGCGACTGGAATCTTGTAATTGCAGCATATAATTGCGGTGAAGATAAGATAAGCAAAGCAATGCATCGTTCAAAACAAACTGACTATTGGCAGATTTATCCTTATCTTCCAGAGGAGACAAAGGGATATGTTCCTGCTTTCATTGCTGCCAATTACATCATGAACTATTATTGCGATCACAATATATGTCCTATGACTTCAGAACTTCCTGCAAAGACTGATACAATATTGGTAAATAAGGATATAAACTTTGAACAGATTTCACATGTTCTTGGTATAGACATTGATCAGTTAAGAACGTTGAATCCACAATATCGTCATGACTTGGTAAACGGAAGTTGGCGCCCATCTTCATTAAGACTACCAACATTGATGATTACAAAATTCATAGACAACGAAGACTCTATCTATGCTTACAAGCCAGCAGAAGTAACTGCAAAAAGAACAGAAGTTGAAGTTAACAATGAAGAGCCAGTAGTTTCTAAGAGCCGTTCATACAGCAGACACAGAGGCAATTCCGACTCAAGCAAATATACAAGAAAGAAGAAGAAAAACAAGCGCAAGCATGTAAGCAAAAGCGTTACTGTAGGCGATGGAGATACCCTTTCTGAAATTGCAGAGCGTCACGGAACAACGGTTTCTAAGTTAAAGAAACTCAACAAGATTGATGGCAGCACAATACGTGCTGGAAAGAAAATAAAAGTTAAGTAAAATAAACTATACCGAATATGGACGAGCATGATATGAAAGAGGCTGCAAGAGAAGCTGCCGAAGACAAAATGATAACAGATGCTTTTCAGCATTTGCTTGACACCTATCTTGCGTCTCGACACAGGAAAAAGGTTGATATCATCACAAAAGCCTTTAACTTCGCCAAACAAGCTCACAAAGGAGTGAGAAGATTGTCGGGCGAGCCATATATCATGCACCCTATTGCCGTTGCTCTTATTGCATGTGAAGAAATGGGACTCGGATCAACAAGTATATGTGCTGCACTGCTTCATGATGTCGTTGAAGACACAGACTATACTGTTGATGACATTGAAAACATATTCGGAACTAAAATAGCACAGATTGTAGACGGTCTGACTAAAATCAGTGGTGGTATTTTCGGTGATAAGGCTTCTGCTCAAGCTGAGAATTTCAAGAAGTTGTTGCTCACTATGAGCGATGATATTCGTGTAATCCTGATTAAGATTTGCGACCGTCTTCATAATATGAGAACTCTTGTTTCGCAGCCAGCTAACAAACAATATAAGAT